>NZ_CAPDXS010000207.1:0-6991 GCF_948601915.1 uncultured Acetatifactor sp.
GGTATTTGACCCTCGCGGCATTCGCCAACTGGCCGTGCAAGCACGGCCGCTTGGCTCATTGCTCGCGGGAATAAAGAGAGGAAGCCTTTCCATCGTAGGCTTCCTCTCTTTTTATGTCTGTGTCCCACAGCGCCATGGCGCCTGGCTGCAGCCGCCGGAACGGCTCGGGGCCTCCGGGGCTGCGCGGAAGAGGTCAGGCAAGCTCCACTTCCACTTCAGCCAGCGCATAGGGTTCTACCTGGAAGGTGAGCTGGTTTCCGGAGACTTTCACGCCCGCCCCCTGCTCCTTTCCGAAGAGATTCACTGCTTTCGCCTCCGCCACATCGGACGCGAAGCGCAGGGCAATCTCCTCCTTCTCCGCCGCCGTCCCGTAGGCGCGGACCAGGATTTTCCCATCCTCCCCGGGCAGCACGGCGGAAATCACGCCGCTCTCTGTCCTGGCCCCGAGCAGGCTGCTCTCCATGGGCAGCGTCCCGGGGTGGGAGTTGGAGGGCTGGTAGAAGAGGCCGTGGTTGCAGGCCGTGGCCATCTGCTCCGCCTCTTTCGCATCCGGGCCGCAGGCGCCCAGCCACAGGGTGATGCTGTGGATGCCGCGTTCCGGATAGGGATCCGGGCTGGTGGAGCTGTTGATCAGGGTCAGCCCCAGCTGCCGCTTTGCCGCCCTGTAGCCGTATTTGCTGTCGCTGACCAAAATCGCGCAGGGGCCTTCTCCCTGCCTGGCCAGGCCGTACTGCAGGCCGGGCACATCGTTGTTCAGGGCGCTCCTGCGGATATAGCCCGCCGGGATGTCGTACTGGTAGTCCACCGGCTCGTAAGCCAGGGGGATGCGGTAATCCAGGACCGGGATGATGTCGCTTCCCGCCTGGTTCCAGTCCACCTTCACGTCCATCCGCACCGCCGACTGGTGCCTGTCCAGGCTGTAGGTCGCCTCTATGGTGGAATCCGCCACCTTCCAGGTCGCTTTCACGCTCCCGCGCAGAGAGCCCTCCCCGCCGTCCGCCGTCTTCTCTATCCGCATGCAGCGGTCCACGGGAATCTGGCGGATATATCTGCCGATGTTCCAGGCGCTGGAGGTAGCGGTCTCCGTCTCGATGAAGGTGAAGCCCGCGCCTTCCTCCGCTCCCACCATCTCCGCGCCGGTGTCCTTGTGGCGCAGGGATGTGATGCGCCCGGAGACTGCGGAAATCGTCACAGCTATCCGTTCATTTTCAATCGTGTAATCGTCAAACATTCCGGCCACATGCTCTGTCTCCTGCAGATAGACCGGATAGGTCTCCGGCTCCTTCTCGGAGAGCACCACCGTGGTATACCCAAGAGCAGGCACCGTCACGTCCACCAGCACGCGGATGTATTTATGGTCCCAGTATTGCTGCATCTGCTTATCCACCAGCTGGAACCCAATCTCCTTCCCCCCACAGTCCGTCACATGGAGCCTGCGCATATCCCCGGTCCAGTCCCAGACGGTGAGCTCCGCCACCTGGGTACGCTCCCAGGCCAGGGTGTTGAAGACATGGAAAATCCTGGTTCGCCCGCTGCCACGCTCGGTGCTGGGCACGCCCACGAAGTTCTCGATGCCGTAGCCCGCTCCCGCGCCCTCGGACTGGCTGTAATAGGAATCCACATCCACTTTGATGGAGGACGTGTCGATCCTGCGGGCGATGGCGCCCATGGCGTTCTGGATCTGGGTGTTGGCCGTGGCCATGGAGGTCTGGAACAGCCCCATGGCGTGCTCCCTGGAATCCTGTACGCAGGAGCCGGTGAGGATGTCATGGAAATGGGTGAACAGCACGTCCCGCCAGGCGTTCTCCATCTTCTCTTTGGCGAATCTGAAGCCCGTGAGCTTTCCCGCCAGGGCGGACATGGCCTCCGCGTCCAGCAGGGATGCCTCCAGTCTGCGGTTCCCCCTCTTGATCCGGCTCTGGGTGGTATAGCAGCCGGGGGCGAAATAGTTCAGCTCCCGCTCCACCACGGGCAGCTTCTCCCAGACGCTCTCCGCCTCCTTGAAGAACTCCCGGAAGGTGCCGAACACTATCTCAGGGTAGATGGGCCACTCCATCATCTCCAGGGCCCGCTCCACGTCCCTTCTGGTGGGGCCGCCGCCATGGTCTCCCACGCCGTACACCGCCAGGCCCGTGCGCAGCCCGCAGCAGCGCCTGGCAAGCTCCGGAAGCCCCGCCGCCATATGGGGCGTCACCGCGCCGTTGTACCAGTTGGGCTCCCTGTAGGCCAGGACCTCCTTTCCCGAGGGCGCCTTGTAGCGGTAGAGGATCTCCTCCCCGCCGTTCCCCCGGCAGTGGTAATAATATTTCACCTCGCCGAAACGGTCGATCTCCGGCACGTTGGCGCTGTGGCCGAAGGTGTCCGGAGAGAAATCCACCTCCAGGTCACGGGCCCCCCATACCTTTTCCATGTACTCCTTGGTGTACTGGATATGGCGCAGCAGGGACTCGCCGGTGGGCATGTTCTTGTCCGTCTCCACCCAGGCGGAGGCGGTGACTTCCCAGCGCCCCTGCGCGATCCTGGCCTTGATCTCCTCCATGAGCTCCGGATCGTACTCTTCCACGATTTTGTACACCGCGCCCTGGGACTGGGAATACTTGAACTGGGGGTACTGATCCATGATGTTCAGGATGGAGCGGAAGGTGGCCAGGGTCACCGCCACTGTCTCGTTGAAGCTCCACATCCAGTTCATGTCGATGTGGGCATGGGCCGCCAGGATCAGCTTGTAGCTTTTGGCCTCCTCCGCCATGGGCGACAGGATTCCCTCCGCCGCCTCGCAGTCCTGATTGGTCAGCACGCCCTGTGCGTCCATCTTCCCCAGCAGGAAATCCAGCGCCTGCTCCAGCACGCCGTCATAGCGCCCGCCGTCCTCCCGGGAGACATGCAGGGCGAACTCCAGTTCGCTGACGATCCTGTTGTTGGCCTTGTTGGGACGCGTGATGTGCGCCTGCTCTTCTTTGGGCATGCCGAAGGTATCCTCGTACCCTGTCTTCTCCCGGTTCCCACCGATGGATGTCTTTAGCTTTATGAATTTTTCAACAATCCCTGCCATAGCAACCTCCTCTGTATTATTTTGTATTGTTTGTTATAATATTTTTCGTTTTATTATAGCATATCCATGCTCTTTTTCAAGCCTTTTTTGTGGCATTTATGCTTTTTTCCTGTTTTCTATTCAAATTTACTATGATTTTATATTGGTTTCAGTGTAGAACAGACATAGCAAATATGTCATATCGAACATTCGAAAGCAGCCGCGGACAGTCCGCCTGTTCCCTCAGCCGATCAGAACCTTCTTCCCCGCAAAGGCAAAACCGTATCTGCGGATTTTGTCCTCGGGGATTCCCTTTGCCAGGAGGCCCGCGGCATACTGCTTCTCCTCAGTCTGCCGCAGGGCTGCCTGTACCGTGTCCTCCAGGGTCTTCTCGCCCTTTTTCCTCGGATTGTGCATCTTGAATTCCAGGATAAACGCCGTCCTCCCGGTTCAGCGGCTCCAATATATACTGCTTAACGGTTATAATTTCCGAGCAACCCGACTGCATAACGCCAGCCATATGCGTTTAACCAGTGTAGTACGGTAAATTCTGGCGTTATGCAGTATAACATCGTAGCGTCCAAATCTGCTCTCGCGGTTGGAGGTGATTGTATATCTGCCCGCCAGCTCCACCATCAGGCCCAGGGCGAAGCCGTGGCAGAACTTTGATGATAGAATCATCTCTTCGATTCTATCATAGAAGCGCTCCGGCTCTGAGGCCTCCGATGACTCGCTTCCTGTGTCAAAGTAACTGAAGACCGCCATGAACACCCGGTTCATATACGCGTTCATGGCCTCCTCGTCCCCCTGCAGCAGCGCCTTTAGAAAATTGTTGAGGCGGACTTCCTTGTTGGTCAGGGACAGTTCATAGTTCTCCTCCCCGTCCTCTATCATGTAGTTTTCCACCTTCAGGTAGCCGCTGGCCACCAGCCGGCTCCAGATGGCGTTCTCGTCCTGGTCAAGCTGGCTGAATACAATCTGCCCGTCTATCTTCGTATGGAGCCTCCCGCCCTCCAGCAGATTCTCCATGACCATCTTCACATCCGGGCTCCCCTCCCGGATGAACTTCCCTGCAAGGCTGTTGGAGCTGGTGCCGATAGCCGAAGCATGGCACACTCCTTTATATCCTCTTGCACATTCCGTTTTTCGCCTTGTTCCGGTACTGCAGCGGCGTACAGCCGTAAGTCCCCCGGAACTGCCTGTCGAACAGGGACGCCTCCTTGAAGCCGCAGGACAGCGCCACCTCCGTCACGGGCAGGCTGGTCTCCTCCAGCATCCCCGCCGCCATGCGCAGGCGGAAGGCCGTCAGGTACCGCTTGGGGGACTCCCCCACCTGCTGTCTGAAGATGCGGTACAGGTACGTGCGGTCTATCCCCACCGTCCGGGCAATCTCCGCCACGCCGATCTCATAGCCGAAGTTGTTATGGATGAAGTCCAGGGCACGGTTCGCATAGTCCTGGGCCACCGTGCCCCCGGTGGGCTGCTTCGGCATCATATAGGACAATGCCAGATAGAGCCTGCCCAGCAGCATATAGCTGTTCACGTCGCCGTGGCCAAAGGAATCCACCAGCTGCATCATCTCCCTGCGCAGCCGCCCGCCGCTCCTGTCCCGGTAGATGGGCGTCTCTTTCCCCAGGCCGCATTCCCGCAGGATGTCCGCAGCCGCCCTGCCCCCGAAGCCGATCCAGCAGTATTCCCAGGGATCCTCCCGGTCTGCCTGATAGCAGGTGGATTCCCCCGGCAGGATCAGGAAGCCCTGGCCCGGGCCTATCTCGTACCGCTCTCCCGCCCTGTCGTAATGCCCCCTGCCCGACAGGACGAAGTGGAACAGGAAATGGGGGCGCACCGCCGGCCCGAAGGAATGCCCCGGCCGGCACTTCTCCCACCCGCAGAAATAGAACGCCAGCGCATCGCCGGACTTGATTTCCCGGTAATATTCTTTCAACTCTGCCATAGACATCCTCCTGTCTCCGTCCGGCTACCGGTAGCTTCGCCTGGCAGCCTGTCGTCTTTTGGCACCGCTTCCCCGCCCTTTCGTACCCGAACCCTCATGTCCGCACGTTTCCCTTCCAGTATAGCCCGCCCCGTCCCCGATTGCAATCTCTTTCGCAAGGCGTATGCAACATTTATACAATTTTTCGAAACATAATCCCTATCGCGCTTCCCCAAAAGGCGATATGATATCAGGTATAATAAACAATTTTTACAAATAGCCGCCCCGCCGCGGCGAAAGGAGCGAAAAATGCCTAAAATCACATTCATGGGAGCTGGCAGCACCGTGTTTGCCAGGAACGTGCTGGGGGACTGCATGTGCACGCCCGCCCTGCGAGACAGCGACATCGCGCTTTACGACATCGACCCCAAGCGCCTGGAGGAGTCCGAGATCATCCTGAGCGCAATCAACAAAAACACCAACGAGGGCCGCGCCACGATCCGCACCTACCTGGGCGTGGAGAACCGCAAGGAGGCCCTGCGGGGGGCGGACTTCGTGGTGGACGCCATCCAGGTAGGCCTCTATGAGCCCTGCACGGTCACGGACTTCGAGATTCCCAAGAAGTACGGCCTGCGCCAGACCATCGGCGACACCTTAGGGATAGGCGGCATCATGCGGGCCCTGCGCACCATCCCCGTACTGCGGGACTTCGCGGAGGATATGGAGGAGGTGTGCCCGAATGCCTTGTTCCTGAACTACACCAACCCCATGGCCATGCTCTCCGGCTATATGCAGCGCTACACCAATGTGAAGACCGTAGGCCTCTGCCACAGCGTCCAGGTCTGCTCCGAAGGGCTCCTGAAGGGCCTGGGCATGGAGGATAAGCTGGAGGGCCGAAAGGAGCTCATCGCGGGCATCAACCATATGGCGTGGCTGCTGGAGATCTACGACAAGGACGGCAACGACCTGTATCCGGAGATTAAGCGCCGCGCCGCGGAGAAGAACAGTGCGGAGAAGCACACGGACATGGTGCGCTATGAGTACATACGCCGCCTGGGATACTACTGCACGGAATCCAGTGAACACAACGCGGAGTACAACCCCTGGTTCATCAAGAGCCGCTGCCCGGAGCTGATCGACAGATTCAACATCCCTCTGGACGAGTATCCCCGCCGCTGCGTGAACCAGATCGCGGGCTGGGAGAAGGAAAAGAACGACATCCTGGCCGACGGCAAGGTCACCCATGACCGCACCAGAGAGTACGCTTCCTACATCATGGAGGCCGTGGTCACCGGCGTTCCCTACAAGATCGGCGGCAATGTGCTCAATGAGGGGCTGATCTCCAACCTGCCCGCGGACGCCTGCGTGGAGGTTCCCTGCCTGATTGACAACATGGGCGTGCACCCCTGCAAGGTGGGCCGCCTGCCGGTGCAGCTTGCCGCCATGAACATGACCAACATCAACACCCAGCTGATGACCATCGAGGCTGCCGTCACGAAGAAAAGAGAGGCCATCTACCAGGCCGCCATGCTGGATCCCCACACCGCGGCGGAGCTTTCCCTGGATGAGATCGTGGCCATGTGCGACGATCTGATTGAGGCACATGGGGATTATATGAAGGAATATAAGTAGGAAGCACTGCAGGACAGGGCTGCTTGGAGCGTTGCTCCTGCGAAGGATTTCCTATGATGCGACGGGCGGGAGGATTACCTTCCGCCCGTCGTCTTTGCGGGGATCTGGACTGGAGGTTGATTTCTTTTTATAGCAAACAGGTGACGGGCGATCACGAGCGGTGGGAGCGGTTCTGCGCTGCGGTCAAAGGAGGCGATGCAGAGGCCGTGCAGGAGCTGTTCGGCGCGTTCCTTTCAGAGTCCATCAGCATCCGGGACACAGCGGTGAGGAAAGCCAAGAAGGAGAACTTCTACCATGGCATGTTCCTGGGCCTGCTGAGGGCGGAGGGAAGTTGGATCGTAAAGTCCGAGTCCGGCACAGGCTACTCCGACATCCTCCTCATGGTTCCCCGCGAA
>NZ_CAPDXS010000208.1:0-6884 GCF_948601915.1 uncultured Acetatifactor sp.
TGGCATAGTCCGGGTTGTCCGGGTCGCCTGTGGGGATCTCGAACTGCAGGGAGCCGCCGGAGGGGATCTTCACCCTGGGGAAGTTCATCTGCATGCCGTCCATGTCCTCTGCCAGCTCTTCTGCGGTGAAGTCGGTGTCCATTGTCATTGTGGGGAGCAGGAACTGCTGCTGTTCTGTGGGGTTGGTGTTCTGGTTGTAATCCATTTGGTGTCCTCCTTTTTTGTGGGGAACGGGGAATGCCATAACCGTGCGTCTTTAAGACGTCCAATTCCGGCGGGGTGCCTGTTCCCTGAATCTCTGGTTTCCTGTTGCCAGTACATGTATCCGTACTGCAAAAAATAGCGGAAGTCTGGCCAGTGTCTCCCAATGCCAGGGCCTCCATCATGCGGCCGGTTGGTTGATTCTGCGCCATGTCCCTGCGGGCATAGAGAGGATGTTGTATCCGATGCTCTCCAGCTCTGTGGCGCGGTCATAGCTCTCCACGTCCTGGCTGTAGCGTGTGACGGCGTTGGAGAGGCCGTAAAGGCTTAAATCTTTTCCTTCGATCAGGTGCTGCAGGACCCCCTTCTCCTCGCTTTCGGTGATATGGAATTCCCTGCTTGCCATCCTGACGGTGCCGGGTATGTCATCGGTGGTCATCTCCGTTTTGGCGGCGGTCTTCATGAGGTCAACCACACGGGCGAAGCGTGTCTCCTCCACGGCTGCCTTAACGGTGTCCTGGAGCTTCATCAGGAATGCCCTGTCGTCCGCTTCCAGTGTCTTGTCGGAGTAGAGCCGGTAGGCTTCCTCCAGTTTGTTCACCCGTCCCACATGGTTGCGGCGTGTCCTGGCATCATTGACGATCATACCGTTGCTGCAGACAAGTCGGTAGACAAGGGGCTGCACGTTGACGGCACCGGTGCCCACCTCGCTGTTGGAGATGATCATGCCTGCCTGCACGATGTCCCCGGGGGAGACTTCCGCCTCCAGACGTGTGTTGACCACTTTCAGGTACATCATGCTGTCCGTGACCTGGCAGCTCTCAAAGCGTGCGTCTTTCATCTGCCCTATGATGGGCAGGACTGCAGAGGCAATCTCGAAGTTGTCCAGGCGGCGGTAGCGGTCGCTTAAGAATGCCCTGGCCGTGCCTCCCATGGTGCGCACAATCCGCCGTGAGGGGGATCTGTGGAGCCAGGTGTTCACGTTCTGTGCCAGGAGCGCCGGGTCTTCTTCCAGCATCCGGTCATAGTAGGCGGCCGGGATGTGCAGGTGTGCGCCCAGCTGCCGGTGGGCGATGGAGTTGACCTGCATGGGTTCCACGCGTTCTTCCTTGCCGTTAAAGATGTGGAGATAGACCTGGCCGCTGTGGGGGGCCATCTGTAGGTTCCTGGTATCCACCAGGTAGTCCTCTTTCAGGCTGCGCTGCCTTGTGATCTCGGCAGCCATTTCTTCCAGTGATAGTCCTGTCTTCATTCTGTTTCACTTCCTTTCCTGTGCTGTTGCGGCTACCAGCTGACGCGGATGCCGCCGGGGGTGGCTTCTGCCGTCAGGCCATTGCTTTCAAGAACCTCCACGAGGCGGTTCCAGTAGGTTTTTTCGGGAAAGCCCAGAAGGTGCTCCTTTGTGACCTCCTGCTGGCCTTCCTCCACACAGGCGTCGCCATTCTCATGGAGGGTCAGGTAGCTGTAGCCCCGGGAATTCAGGTCGGTCACAAGGGCCTCCAGCACGGTGCGGCCCTGGACTTCATACCAGACCTGCGGGTCTATGGGTTGTCTGTCTGCAGACGCCTGCCCTTCTGGAGGGGCACTGTTCCCATTGTCCGCAAGGGGGACAATCTTAAGCATGCTGCAGGTGATGTTGGCCTGCCGGTCAAGGGTGATGTCTGCATGGTCGAAGTCGGAGACACCGAAGACGCGGATGCGCCCGGTGCCGCCGGACAGGGCCAGCTTTTCAGGCCTTTTTTCCTCCCATTCCCATGTGATGCCAGGATATGCAGAGCGGAGGTAAGCGGAGATTCTGTGGTTTACATGGCGCAGGAGCAGGCTCTCTGCGGATACGCTGTCCGGTTCCTGCATCCAGGCTGAAATGTCCGGCCCGCCATCAGCAGGGCGCCTTTTTCGGCGGGGCCTACGTTTCCTGCGGCTCTTCGCCTGATGGGTGCGGGGGAGTGCATGGGCGGCCAGAAGGGAAAGTCCCCACAGGAGGAATACCCCCAGAAGGAGCCATGGCTGCCATGCTCCCCTTACCAGTGCCAGTATGGCGATTACGGCACCTATGAGGATGCCTGTGCCGCCCCGATGGGCTTTGTCGCTTTTCATTGTCTTTACCATCCTTTCTTTTTGCTTCTCCACGGAAGATGCGCCCTGTGGGCATCCATATGTGGAGGCGTGTGCTGCTGTGTTTTTCGTAGTTTTGCCTCCATACACAAAAAGAACCGTACCGGTCGTTCAGTTCATTCTGAAAACCGGTGCGGTTCTTGTGTAATGGGGCTGTGCGGCGGCATTGGAATGTATTGGGCATGGCATACCCTGGATAGGGGCGGCATCCTTACATCCAGGCCGCTTTTAGGCCTATGGAATCTGTCTTTCTGCTCCTTTCTGCCAATGGCGGTGTTATCTATAAAAAAATGCCGGCAGACGCTGCCGCAAAATGGGCAGACTGATGCTACTGGCACTGGAGTACAAACTTGACAGCGTGTGCAATGCGGAAAGGGTTCCGCGGTACAGGATGTGTTCCTGTAATCCCATGGGGATACGCACAAAAATCAATTACAGGGACAGTATAACACTATATGTTGTGGATGTCAATATATTTAGAACTATATATAGTAAAAAGAAAGAACAGAATAAGGCTGCCAGTCTGGCAGGTGCCATTTATACAGTCCTATTGACCTTTAAGATATCATTGGGAGTGCAGTCCAGAATCAGGCATAGGGTCACGATTGTGTTGACAGTGACACTCTTATTTTTCCGTAAGGCATCAAGGGTTCCCGTAGAGAAATGATAGTCTTTGATTAGCTGGTATTGGTTTATTCCCTTTTCAGCCATTGTTTTCCATAGCGGAGTATAGTCAAACATTTGTGTCACCTCGATAAATAATAGTATATAAGCGCAAATGGAGATTGAATATTGCCGAAAAATCGGCTATAATAAGTATGGAGGGATAGGACATGGATATACAATCGCTGGAAAAGAAACTGGTTGGGATAAACAAGAAACTGGAAGCCGTATTACACCAGAGCGGCTATCTGGATACGGATGATCTGCTGCTGGTAAAATATGATACCGAAAGCCCGAATGATATTTTTTTATATGAGACCTATATGGGGATATTTCCACATTTGAGGGAAGCCTATTCTGTGCTGAGTTATCTACAGAAGCCGGTTATCTGTGAAGGCATTGTGGAATATTCGCGAAACGGATATGTGCTAGGCGGGATTAAGTTAGCGGATGAGGATATGTTTGAGGTTCTTGAACGGGATGAATATACAGGTAAAAGGAAATGGGTTCTGGCAAGCATATGTGAATACTTTGGGACAGATTACGATGGGATGAAGGCAAGGGTGAGGGGGGACAAGAGGATTGATGGAAGACATGATATATAATGTGACACTGATATTTTTAATCGTGTCAAACATTATGAGGTTTATATATTGGATGATGAAATGCCGTAAAATGAAGGGGGTCTGTGAAAGCGGTGCATGCAGGTTCAGGGAGTACTGCCCACGGTGTAAAAGGAAGATGGAAAAAGAGCAGATTGATGAATTATATCGCTGTATAGAGCAGTGGGAAAGAGAGGAAACATAGGGCATGAATTATAACGGACAGGGAGAAGAACCACTGTCCGTTATAATTTTAGGAAGCTATATTATTTCAAAGATAATCTGTCGGCGGAGATATAGGTTGGCTATGGCGAGGATTACGGATTGGCTGCTGGGGAAGGTGCAGGCCAGGAAGGGAAGGTTATCGCTGGTGGTATGCTCGTCATCATAGAGTGAGTCCATGATGCTTTCCTCGCTGGGCAGGCTGTGGACATCTTTTTCGAAGCATTTGATGATTTCCGCTGTGGAGAGAAGAGCCTGTCTTGCAAGTCCCATGACCCGCTTTTCGTCTTTTGTACGTCTATCCTTTTGGAAGAGTTTCCAGGCAGCGGAAAAGGGAGTGTGCCAGAGCAGGGTAAATTTCAGGAAGGCGGATGCCCGCTGCAGCAGGGTGCCTTCCGCAGGGAGGACATACAGGGCGGCAAGCAGGTCGTAGAGGGCATCGTATTCTGTTTCCCCGGTGCCGCAGACAATCAGGCCGCGCATCAGCAGGCGCTGGATGCATGCCTCCAGTGGCCGTTCTGCGGAAAAACCGGATCTGGAGATGGTCTTCTCGTATAAAGAAGCAATTTCCTCGTTGCGGGCAATCCGCCAGTTCAGGCTTGTCCAGAGTGCCATTTCCTGCAGGTCTGCCATGTATTCGTTCCCTCCTAACAGGATGACGGGATAGGCCTGTCCATGGCGGTTGGTTCTGCGCTCAAAGCGTCCGATGGCTGTGTAAAGTGATTTTCTTCTCATAGGGTACCTCCTGGTCTTGTGGTGTATGTGGTTGAAGGGTTGCTGGTATTTTAGCGGTTGTTTCTCATGATGGGCTGCTGGCAGGGAAATGGCATCCCTTCAGTACAGTAATCCGGATAGGAAGGATGGGCTGTCCCGGAGCTTCTGCGATGCTCTGGAGATCCATGCCCCTACATGGGACGGAGGGACATGGTAGCGGGCTGCAATGTCGGATGTGGCATAGCCCTGTGCTTTCAGGGCAAGGGCTTCTATGCCCAGCTTCGACACGCCCTTGAAATCCTTTGTGGCGGAAGTGAGGAGTTCCAGTATCTCCATGGTGCCTGCCCGGGAAGTAAAGGTATCGGGAGGGTGCTTGGATGGGTACCCATTCAACAGTTCCCCGGTTTCATCTTCTGCGAGCCTGATGAAATGTTTCTGCTCTGCACACTTCTCCCTACAGTAGGAAATGAGGCCGTTCCGCACTACCTTTTTGGCAAAGGTGGGGAATTTTGCCAGCTCTGCATTATAGGAAATGGCGGCATGGCAGAGCCAGAGGCATCCTTCCTGGTACAGGTCGTCATACTCAAAGCCATAGACGCTGCCGTTTACGGAGATATTCTCCCGGATAATCCAGTACACAATGGAGAGATGCCTTTCCACAAGTTTTTTCTGTTCTGTCGTCAAACGGATTTTCTTTTTCATAAGTATCACCTCGCATTCATGTTGCCAGTTTTCGGTTTGGGCTGGCAGGTGCCCGGCACAGGGAGATGACCTGGTCGCACATCTGGCTGGAGAAAATGCCGATGTGGGCATGGTCTGCGTCAAGCCCGAGCCTGGCCTGGAGCCATAGGTATGTCGCCCATTTGTCCATGTGCCGTTCTTTCTGCAGCCTTTGGAGGGCGCGGTGGGCAAGGATGCGCTTGTGGCGGAGCTCGCTGTTCGCCAGGGTTCCCATGGGCCTGCGGTCTTTCCTGTGGGCGCTTACATAGGCATCGCAGGAGGGCCAGTTGGAGCATAGGTAGAGATAGCTTTTGGGGTCGATTGTGTCAGTGCCGTAGACTGTGCTTGCGGGTCTGCAGACCGCAGGGGCGCCGCAGTAGGGGCAGTGGATGCTGTAGGTTCTTCGGTTTTTCATTGGTCACCTCCGTGGTGTGCCGCATGGGGCGGGACGCTGGGTTGGATGGTTTCAGCAGGGGCAGCTTGATGCAGTGGCTTCGCAAAGCTGCTTCAGGGAACAGCTTTCCGGGGAAGCAGTGTGCCACTCTACGTACTGGGCATAGGCAGCTTCGAACGTATGCTTGTTTAGGATGATGCAGCATTCTTCCGGGTCTATGGCCTCTCTGGAGAACTTTCGCAGTGCATCCACTGGCATAAATATGGGAGAGCCGTCTGCATCTATCGCCATTAGGAAGCCTTCACAGGGCATCAGGTTTCCATGAAGGCAGAGCAGGGAACTGCACTTTATGTAAATGGAGTTGTGCCAGTTGCCTCGGGTTGCTTTCAAAAACTGATACATTTTATTGGTCATAAAAATATCCCTCTAATATTTATTACGCTCTTTTTAAAAGAAAAAAGTTCCGGTTTTTATTTATTTTTTATAGAGTTTATGGAAATAAAAGAATTGGAACCAGCTACTGAGTTTGCAGACTGGTTCCTATATACTTTCGAAGTGTGTATGGTTTAGATTCTATCCGAACAGCCTTGTAATCTCCTGCGTGATTCTCGGGATGACCGTACTGTTGAAGATAGCGGTCAAGGCGGCAAGCAGCAATGCGCCCAGAACCACGGCGATGATAATCTTCACGGCATCGGAGATGTAGAAGTCGCCGCGCTGGTTGGAGAGCGTCTCACGGGCCTTGCGGATGGTGCTGTCGAAACTGTTGCGGATTGCATTGTTAAGTTTTTTCATGGAAAACCTCCTCGTTGAATTTAAATATGCTTGTTTTCGGTTTCTTGCATGGCAGCCATGCCTGCCCGGGAGCCGGGTGCCTTTTGCAGCCAGGGCCGGTTATCTTTTTTCCCTCTGTGGCTCCGGCGGCAGGCAGGACGGCGCAGCCATATCTATGTAATAGAGTCCCTCGACTAAGGGGCTGGATTACCATTGAATTGTTTCATGATTCCTGTTATCCAAAGAACACGCCCAGGGAATTTATGACCTCGGTACACAGCACAACCAGATAGATAATCATGATGCACACCAGCATCATCATGGAGTATCGCTGTATCCTTCTGGGGCGTTTGGCAGCTTCTTTTTTCAGGTTGTTCTGCTCAATCTGCCGCATGTCGAAGCAGATCATCTTGAAGTACATCCTCTGGTCGTCCCCCCGGAGGACGCCGATCAGCCCGCGCACCACATCGGAGAGCATG
>NZ_CAPDXS010000209.1:0-1624 GCF_948601915.1 uncultured Acetatifactor sp.
CAACGGGGTATCAATCTTGCAACGCTGCAGAGCAGCGGGGTATTTGACCCTCGCGTCATTCGCCAACTGGCCGTGCAGGCACGGCCGCTTGGCTCATTGCTCGCGGGAATAAAACAGAAAAGCTGTTGAGAGGTGCCAAGATGAACAAAAAAGTAAAAAGCGATGCAGTGGATTTCCTGTTCGATGCCATCCTCTGTCTGGAGAGCAGGGAAGAATGCTACAGCTTCTTCGAGGATCTGTGTACGGTCAATGAGCTGATTTCCATCTCCCAGCGGCTCCAGGTGGCCGCCATGCTCAAGAACCACTGCACTTATCTGGAAATCGCCGAAAAGACAGGCGCCTCCACCGCCACCATCAGCCGCGTGAACCGGTCGCTGCACTATGGAAATGACGGCTACGACACGGTATTCGGCCGGATGCGCGGGAAAGAGGGCTCCTCCGAAGCCCCTTCCCCATGATATAGGCAATGCCTCAGGCAACAGCCGGGCCACACCGGCTTCCCCGGGGCGCCCCCTACATAGCTTCCTCCTGAAAAAAGCAGACATGTCGCCCTTGGACATCCCTGCTTTTTCTTATACTACATAACGCCAGAATTTACCGTACTGCACTGGTTAAACGTATATGGCTGGCGTTATGTAGTCGGGTTACTCGGAAATTTTAACTGTTAGGCAGTATAAATTACTCCGTCTCCGATTGCCTTTCCTATGTAGCCAGGCTGTGCTATGACTGGTCGCTCTCCCCCGCGGAAGCTGACTCTGCGTCCTTGAGCGCGTCCGAGATGGCCGACTTTGCCTCCTTCTGCATCTCCTTCACCGCTCTGCGGTTGGGCTTGGGCCGTTTGCTGGTGTCCTGGTTCATATTGCAGCTTCCCTGGAAGATTGCCTGCTCGTCTATCACAAGGCCGTTGGTGGTGATGTCCCCGATGACCCTGGCCGTTGACGTCAGCTCTACCTTCTCGGGCACGTTCAGATTGCCGTACACCTCGCCGCCGATGATGACCTTCTTTGAATTGATGTCGCCGTTGATACATCCGGATGCCCCTACTATCACGGTATCCGTCACTGTCACTCCGCCGTTCACCGTACCGTCGATGCGGATGGAGCCCTCTGCCTTGAAATCGCCGTCGCACTCCGCATTCATTCCGATGATGGTGCTAATCTGTGTCTCGTTCTTCCTCATTTTTACACCCCTTTCGCGCTTTGGCGCGTATACCAATCAAGTTTGGAAGCGCATCCCTTTCAAACCTGCGCCCCCACGCCCGCATCGGCGGGCACCGTTTCAATATTCCTGGCAATGTGTCAGCCGCTGATTGCCATTACCTCCGTGGGACTGATATACACACTGTCCCGCGTCACCTGATATCCCAGCTTGCCGTCATCGTCAGCAATCACGAACAGGGTGGCCCCCTGCGTGACCTTCTCGCCCTGCCTTACCTTGACCTCGCCCGTGCTCCGGTAGATTGTGGTATAACCGTTCCCATGATCCACCCAGACATTGTTCCCGTACTCCGGATCCTCATTGACCACGATGACGGAACCGCTGGCCGCAGCCACTACCATAGAGCCCTTGGAAGCCGTGAAGATACAGATTGGATTGCCGTTCTCCTCCGCCGTCTCCTCCATGC
>NZ_CAPDXS010000209.1:1634-6880 GCF_948601915.1 uncultured Acetatifactor sp.
CCCGTCAGCGGAAATTCCGTAGGCATGGCCTGCTTCTCCAGCTGTTCGGACAGCGCGGTCTCGGTCTGGGCCTTCTGGGTCACGGTCTCGCTCAAGATCCCCACCTTCTCGTTCAGCTTGGCTATCTCGCCGTTCAGCCCAGCAATCTGCTCCTCCAGCTGAGCCTTCTCCTGCTCCAGCGCCGCAATGGTCTCATTCTCCTCTTCCGTCTGCTGAAGCTCGCCTGCCCATACATCCCTCTCATACAAAAAGAACCCTATCAACGCGCCGATGATGATGCATTGAAACAGAATGACTGTCTGCAGGATCCAGGGACGGACACGGAACTGCCTCACCCTACCGTCCGTGGCATCGGATGTAACAATCACCACATGGTTATTCTTGCGCTTATGTCCCTTACGTACCATAAAAGTCACCTCCAAATAACCTTTTCCTATTCTACCATAAACACAAGCTTTCTTCAACGATAAGAGGCACATTTTGTTATGTTTTCACAAACAAAAAAGCTTATTTTATGCATCAAAACATAAATATAAGCTTTTTAATGAGCATTTTATACAATTATTTCAATCCGACTTGCACATTTCCGACACTTTTTCCCACGAAAGCGCTCCGCCGAAGAGATCCAGCGCGCTCCCGATTGTCACGTTCAGGCGGTTCCTTCCAAGCTTCTTCAGCAGCTCCAGGTCTTCATAGCTGTGGACGCCGCCCGCGTAGGTCATGGGCTTCCCTCCCCAGGCGCCGAGGAGAGATGCCAGTTCCTCTTCAATCCCCTCCGCCTTTCCCTCCACGTCCACCGCGTGAATCAGGAACTCGTCACAGTACCCCGAAAGACGCTCCAGCAGCGGCTCCTCTATCCTTTCCTGGGTCTCTCTCTGCCATCTGTCCGTGACCACACGATATCCGTCTCCGGTCTTCCTGCAGCTTAAATCCAGCACAAGCCGCTCCTTTCCCACTGCGTCCCGCATCTGCTCCAGCCTCCGATAATCAATCCGCCCCTGCCGGAACACGAAGGATGTGACGATGACATGGGACGCGCCCGCCTCCAGGAATTCCCCGGCAGTCTCCGGCGTGATGCCTCCTCCTGCCTGCAGACCGCCGGGATAGGCCTCCAGCGCCGACAGCGCCTGCCGCTTCGTGGCGGCATACTGGGGGCTGTCCGCAGCATTGAGCAGTATGACATGCCCACCCCGAATGCCCGCATCCCGGTAGAGCCCGGCATAATAGGCCACCCCCCGCTCCGCCACGAAGTTCTCCTGGACCGTGTCCCCTGCGTCCCGCAGGCTCCCGCCCACAATCTGCTTCACATGGCCGTTGTGGATATCGATGCATGGCCTGAACTCCATCCCGTACCTCCTCGTCAAAAAAATTTTTTTAATCCCCGCCGTATAAAACCTGCCGCAGGTCACATACTAGTGGCATATCAGCCATTCCGCGCAGAATTCTCCGTCAGATGTGGATTCCGCACAGAATCGTCTGATGTATTTCCTATTAAGCCATGATTTCGTGCGCCCCGCGCACATGGAATCAGGAGTTGACATGTTGCACTTCTATGTCAACATTACAAAATATCCACGCAGCAGAATGGAGGAAACTATGAAAAAAGGGAAAAAACTTGCAGGAGCCAAAAAGCTCTTGGCGTTAGGGCTGGTGCTTGCCTATGTATGCATGGCTACTGCCTGCACCAACAACGACAAAAAGGACAACAGCTCTGACAGCATGGCCGGAACCAGCATCCAGGATTCCGGCTCCAGCGCTGCTGGCAGCAGTTCAGGCAACGGCAGCTCTGCCGAAAGCTCTGGCAGCAGTTCCGCCGAGAGCAGCACCACTGGCTCAGATGCCGGAAACAGTTCAAGCACCGGCAACAGCAATGATGCCGGAAACGGCAATGACACCGGCAACGGCGTTGGAGAAGGCGGCGCCACCCAGGGGGATGACGATTCCCTGCTGGACGACGCGGGCGATGCCATCGACGATGCAGTGGACGACGTCACCGACGGCATCGACAATATCACGGATGACCTCACCGGCAATGATAACAATTCCGGAAACGGCACCACCACGAACGGTACTACAAACGGCACCGGAGCGGCAGACGGGACTCGCAGCCGCATGTACGGCAACCCTTCCGGCGGCGCCATAAGGTAACTATGTCTCAGGCGTTTTCCGGATGCCCCAGGCAGATCCTGCGGCAGAAGGCATGCGCCTGAGAATGCCTTTCGCTCGCCTACTCCTCCCGCAGCGTGCCGTCCCGGTAAGCCTCCAGCAGCTCCTCCAGGTAATAGACCTGCTCCCGCAGCTCCCGTCCCACATCCGTATCCGCCACCAGCTTCCTGTGTACATAGGTCTCCACGTCAAGATAATGGGAGAACAGGTCGGATTCGTTGACAATCGCCGCGCAGGCGGATTCGAAGGGCTCATGTGCCACGAGCTGCATCCCCCTGGAGCTACATACCAGCGTATACCCCGCTATGCCCGTCTTCGCCTGATAGGCCTTGGAAAAGCCGCCGTCGATGATCAAGAGCCTACCCCCGCACTTGATGGGGGACTCCCCGTGTATCTGCTCCACGGGCACATGGCCGTTGACGATATGGGACTCCCTGCCGTGGAGGCCGAATTCCTTCAGGATGCGGTCCACGGTCTCCTCCTGCTCCAGCAGCCTGTAGTAGCTGTTCTTCCGCTCCTCGTGGGCCTCCTTCTCATCTACGAAATACCGTTCAAAAGTAGCCATCTTGTCCTTGCCGAACACGGGCGAGCCCTTCCCTGCCCAGATATACCACATAAGGTCCTGGCCCATGGTCCGCTCCGCCTGATCCTTGGCGTAATACCCTCTCCTGGCATAGTGCTCCAGGATGTCGTACAGCGCCTTTCCGCTGTACGCTTTTCCGCAGATCTCCACCCCGGCAAAGCTGCCGTCCTCCTCCATGGGCATGCAGCCATGATAGAGGAGGTTCCCGTTGTAGATTTTGTACAGGCCGCCCTTGGAGTAGAGGAAGCGCACATGGCGCTGCAGCTTCTCGCAGTTCAGAAATGCCTGCTGCAGCCCCCGCATGACCTCCTCTTCCTCCTCCGTCAGAGCCAGGGGATCCGCGGGATTCACCGTGGGAAAATCCATGTCCCGCATGGCGTATTCCCGCCCCCCGCTGCCCAGGCGGACGGTTCCCTTCTGGAAGTCTATCCGCTCCAGCAGCACCCTGTCCTCCATGTGGAACTCCGGATGCCGCCTGATCAGCTGCCCCTCCAGCTTGAACTGGAGGATGGCCATGGCCTTGTGCATCCTGATGTCCAGATCCAGGGCCTTCCGATTGCGGTTCTTGCCCGTGCGCACGGCGAACACGCTGCAGTCCGTGTGCTCATAGACATCCATCACGAAGGTGGCCAGGGGCAGCAGGTTGATGCCGTAGCCGTCCTCTAAGGTGTCCAGGTTCCCGTAGCGGGCCGCGATCCGGATCACATTGGCGATGCAGGCCATATGGCCGCTGGCGGCTCCCATCCACGCCACGTCATGGTTCCCCCACTGCACGTCCACGGAGTGGTAGGCGCACAGGGTGTCCATGATGATATGGGGCCCAGGCCCTCTGTCGTAGATGTCCCCCACGATGTGGAGATGGTCTATGACCAGGCGCTGGATCAGCTGGCTCAGGGCCACGATGAACTGGGGCGCCCGGCCGATCCGGATGATTGTGCGGATGATTTCGTTGTAGTACGCCTCTTTGTCGTGGATCTCCTCCTTCTCCGTGATCAGCTCCTCAATGACATAGGCGAAGTCCTTTGGCAGGGCCTTTCGCACCTTGGAGCGGGTATACTTGGAGGACACCCTCTTGATAATCTGCACCAGCCTGTGGAGGGAGATTTTGTACCAGTCCTCCAGATTGTCCTCTTCCTTTCTGACGATCTCCAGCTTTTCCTCCGGATAATAGATCAGGGTAGCCAGGCTCTTCTTATCCCTGCTGCTGATCGTATTGCCGAACTCCTCGTCGATCTTCTTGCGCACGGAGCCGGAGCCGTTCTTCAGCACATGGTTGAACTGCTCGTACTCTCCGTGGATGTCCGTCAGGAAATGCTCCGTGCCCTTTGGCAGGTTCATGATGGACTGGAGGTTGATGATCTCCGTGGAAGCCGCCGCGATGCTTGGGTACTGCTTCGCCAGGACTCTTAAGACCTGATTGTCTTTCTCCTTCATGTATGCTCCCCTCATTTTTCCCTGCAGGCCCAGGCCGCCGACAGCCCGTCGGCCTGGCCCCGGACCCTATAGGACGGCTTCTATCACATGGCTCATGTCATACCTGCCCGCAGGCTTCCCGGCCAGGAACTTGGCCGCCTGGACGGCCCCCTTGCCGAAAACCGCCTTGGAGTAGGCCCTGTGGGAAAAGGTGACGACCTCGTCGGGCCCGGCGAACATCACGTCATGGTCGCCCACGATGGTGCCGCCCCTGACGGCGCTGATGCCGATCTCCTTCTCCGGACGCCGCTCCCGCCTGGCGCTCCTGTCGTAAGCGTAGGAGTAAGCGTTGCCTAACTCCTCATTGATGGCATCAGCCAGCGCAAGGGCGGTCCCGCTGGGGGCATCCACCTTCAGGTTGTGGTGCTTCTCCACGATTTCCATGTCGAACCCCGCAGGAGCCAGCACCCCCGCCGCGTCCTTCAGTAGCTTTAAGAGGAGGTTTATCCCCAGGGACATATTGGCGGAGCGCAGCAGGGGAATGGAATCCGCGGCCTTCTCCGCCTTCTTCAATTGCTCCTCGCCAAGGCCCGTGGTGCAGAGCACGCAGGGGAGCTTCCTCTCCACGCAGTAGTCCAGCATCCGCTCCACCGCCCCGGCCGTGGAGAAGTCCACCAGACAGTCCGCTTCCACATCGCATTCCCCGATATCCGTAAAGACGGGGAATGGATTCTTCCCGTCGTCGAACAGATCGATTCCGGCCACCAGCTCCGCCTCTTTGTCCGCCTCCAGGAGCCCCCTGATGACCTGTCCCATCTTCCCGTTGCATCCGTGCATGATAATCTTAACCATATCTGAATATGCCTCCATTCCAGTTCCGCTTTTGTCCGGACAGTACCAAATCTTCGCATAGAATTTCCGACCGCTTACTGATTGCGTCCGTAAATCCTATGGGCACTGTCTGGACAATTGCTGATTCCAGTTCCGCTTTTGTCCGGACAGTACCAAATCTTCGCATAGAATTTCCGGCCGCTTACTGATTGCGTCCGTAAATCCTATGGGCACTGTCTGGACAATTGCTGAT
>NZ_CAPDXS010000210.1:0-6668 GCF_948601915.1 uncultured Acetatifactor sp.
CATATATTAACATAGATTCCAAAAATATACAAATTATTTCACGACAGTTCCTAAGTATTATGAGATGACCAAAGACAAGACCAGCATCTTCATTTCCCATAGATTAAGCTCCACCAAGTTCTGCGACCGCATCCTGTATATGGAAAAGGGGCGGATCACGGAGGAGGGCGACCACAGGCAGCTGATGGAAAAACAGGGGGCCTATGCCGCCATGTTCCACACCCAGGCACAGTATTACAAGAAGGAGGGGAGTTCCGATTCCCTACAGTGCGGCGATGCGGAACTGGGATAAATGGAATAAAATGTCGAACTTAATTAAGGAAAAAAGACACAGTGGAGGAAAGGCATTTCATGAAAGAAAAGCATTCCGTAAAAGAAGAAGATTCCATGACAGAAGGACATTCCGGAGAAGAAAAGGCCTCTGTCAAAAAAGAGAAGGGCTGGATTTGGGGAAAGCTGGAGAAATCTCTGGAATATCATAAGACAGGATTTGAACTGCTGAAGATTGCCCACAAGGTGGACTCATCGGTGATTCCACTGCGCATCATCAACAGTGTGCTGGGGGTAGCGGGCGCGTATCTGAACCTGTACCTGACGGCGCGGCTGATCGACACCTTGCTGGTAGGACGGTTTCAGGAAGGATTCTGCTGCGCATGCGCGGTGGTGGCTTCGGGGCTGCTCTTCGGAGTGGCAGGGGGACTGGTGGAAAAAGCCTATGCCAGGTCTTTCCAGCGCTTCACCATTGCGTTTACCGTCATGATGCGGGAGAAGACGACGTTTCTGGATTATGAGACCATGGAGCAGCCACAGGTGTCGGATAAGATATTCACCTCGGAGCGCACGGCTCAGATGTATGGCGGCCTTGGCTCTATCATCAACAACTACCAGGGGATGCTGTCAGGTCTGCTGGAGGTGGCGGGTGCCGTGGGATTGATTGTCGCGCTGTGCTTCAGCAGACCGTCATCGGAGGGGTCGCTGCTGTCTTTTGCGGCGCGTCCGGCCGTGTCTGTGCTGCTGTTGCTTCTGTTCCTGTTCCTGACTGTGGTTCTCCGGAAAAGGGAGAGTTCCAGAATGGTCAGAAGCACGAAGAAATATCTACAGAAGCACACCGGAATGGAGATGCAGCTTACCTATCTGCTGTCCAGGGTGATGATGAACCTGCAGGCGGCAAAAGTAATCCGCATCTATGACATGAAAAAAATGCTCATGGAAAACGCCAGGAGATGCAATGATGAGAGTGACCGATTCTATGGTGATTTATGTCATAATGAAATCACAGGTGCGGTGAAAGCCACACTGGTCAATGGCGTTTTCACCGTATTCAGCTATCTCTTCGTGGCGTTGAAAGTGCTGGCGGGAGCCATTACCGTAGGGGGATTCACCCAATACGCAGGTGCCATGACAAAGCTGGCAAACGGTTTGCATGGGGTTACATGGAACGGCAACATAATCAAGATGGCCACTACTTATATGGGAGACTTCCTGGAGCTGATGAAGATGGAGAACAGCCATGCGAAAGGCACGATTCCCGTGGAGAAGCGCCTGGACGGAGAGTACGAGATAGAATTCAGGGATGTGAGCTTCCATTATACCGGCAGCCAGGAGATGATTTTGAAGCATGTGAACTGTAAGCTCACCATGAAGAACAAGCTGGCGCTGGTGGGCAGGAACGGCGCGGGCAAGACCACTTTCGTGAAGCTCCTGTGCAGACTGTACGAGCCTACGGAGGGAGCCATCACTTTGAATGGCATCGATATCCGGAAATACAGGGAAGAGGAGTACAGGGAGCTGTTCGGC
Source organism: uncultured Acetatifactor sp. (assembly GCF_948601915.1). Classification (NCBI taxonomy): domain Bacteria; kingdom Bacillati; phylum Bacillota; class Clostridia; order Lachnospirales; family Lachnospiraceae; genus Acetatifactor; species uncultured Acetatifactor sp. The sequence continues at coordinate 1,798 of NZ_CAPDXS010000210.1, forward strand.
GTGGTGTTCCAGGACTTCAAGCTCTTTTCCTTCCCGCTGTGGCACAACCTTGCGGCGGGGTACGAGAGGGAGGATGACAAAATCCGGGACAGTCTGGAGCGGGCCGGTGCCTGGGATTTTGTAAAGAAGCTCCCCCAGGGGGCGGAGACGCTGCTGTTCAAGGACAGGGAGGGCGGCGTGGACATCAGCGGCGGCGAGGCCCAGAAGCTGGCCATTGCCAGGGCGCTGTACAAGGACGCACCCTTCGTGGTGCTGGATGAGCCTACCGCGGCCTTGGATCCCATCAGCGAAGCGGAGGTCTATACCAGGTTCCATGAGATGGTGAAGGACAAGACCAGCATCTACATCTCCCACCGCATGGCAAGCTGCCGGTTCTGCGACGATATCGTGGTATTTGAAGACGGACGGATAGTAGAACGGGGCAGCCATGAGGAGCTTCTGGCAAGGCAGGGGCAGTACGCCGGGATGTGGCATGCCCAGGCAAAGTATTATGTGGAGCAGGAGCCCGGGGTTCCCGTAAATTCATTCTGAAGAAGGAGCCGGACTTCCTCCTGCGTATTGGCCGCGCAGAAGGAAGCCCGGCTCCTCTGGCACATAGGGCTTGACAAAAGGATGACACAGTGTTATATTTTAATGGTCAACATTATGTCATACATATAGGAGGGCAAAATATGGCACAACAGATATCCGATGCCGAGCTTGAAATCATGAAAATCGTGTGGGCAAACCCCGAGGAGGTGACTCTGTTCCCCTATATCATGGAGGGGCTGGCGGCCAGGGGCAAGCCCTGTCAGAAGAACACCCTGATCGTGCTGCTGTCGAGGCTGATGAGCAAGGGCTTTCTCGGCGCCAGGAAAATCGGACGCCGCAACGAATATACCGCGCTTGTCTCCGAGGCGGAGTACCAGACGGCGCAGACGAAGAACTTCCTGGATAAAATCTATGAGGGGAGCGCCAAAGGCCTGGTCTCCAACCTGATTTTGGGCGACCTGCTGGCAGAGGAGGAATACGAAGAACTGAAAAGGCTGCTGGAGGAAGGGAGAGGACGATCATGAACCAGATTTTGAAACTCTTCCTGTCCATGTCTTTTTCCGGCAGTCTGCTCATATTGTTCCTGCTTTTGGGAAAAAGATTCCTGAAAGACAAAATCAATCGACAGTGGCAGTATTACATCTGGGCCGTTGTGGTTTTGCGGTTGCTGCTTCCTTTCGGGCCGGAGGCAAGCCTGCTGGGAAGAACCTATCAGGCTGTGGACCGTGCCGTCGCCCGGACCGTCCCGCTGCGGCAACAGTCCCTGCCGGATGCTCCGGAAAGCGTTCCGGCCCCTGCCGCGGGGAGAGGAACGGATAATGTGCATGGGGACAGCCCGGCAGGCGATTCTGCAGCGTTCCACCCGTTTCAGGACATTGGGACGCTGCTGATGGACCACATCTGGCTGGTCTGGCTGATGGCCGCGCTGGGGCTGATGATACGAAAGGCGACCATCTACCAGGGCTTTATACGGTATATCAAAGCCGGATCCGTCCCTGTTTCTGACATGGAAATGCTGGACCGGCTTTCCATGGCGGCGGAGCAGGCATCCGTAAAAAGGCCTATTGAATTATGGGTCAATCCACTGGTCTCTTCTCCGTTGCTGATCGGCTTTTTCCGCCCATGCATCGTGCTGCCAGGTACAGATGTTTCTGAAAAGAATTTTCAGTACATCCTCATGCATGAGCTGACGCACTATAGGCGGCGGGATATGTTCTACAAATGGCTGGTGCAGTTTACGGTCTGTCTGCACTGGTTCAACCCACTTGTCCATCTGATGGGCCGGGAAATCACAAGAGCGTGCGAATTTTCCTGCGATGAAGCTGTCCTGGCCAGAATGGGATACGAAAACGCACAGGATTATGGACAGACCCTGCTGGACGCCATGGCGGCGGTCTGGAGATACCGGGAAAACCCGGGAGCCGTCACGTTAAGCGAAAATAAACGGCTGTTGAAAGAGAGGTTGAGCGCTATCGTGAATTTCAGGGAGAAGTCAAAGGCGATGCGGTTTCTGACGGGGGCGCTGACGCTGCTGGTGATATCCGGGGCGGCTTTCATCGGCGTTTATCCCGTTGTCCAGGCAGGCAGTCCCGCGGGCGGCAATCCGGCGGCATATGATTCACAGGCAGTCAGCCCCCGGGCGGAAAAGGGCGGGCAGGGGGACATGGATGCGGTCGGCATCCAGTATTCTCAGATGGCGGAGAAGGGCTATGAAGCGTCCAGCCTGCCGTTGTTTCAATTGGCGTTCTGCAGGCTGGACGAGGCGGAACAGGGCGAGTGGCTGGACAGGATTTACGCGGATGGGGATTTCGCGTTCATGGGGGCCGCTGTCGCTGTGGCGGAGGAGGACTGCGCCGCAATCCGGAATTTGGCGGAGCGGATATATGAGGATGGGGAGATCGCTTTTTTCTCCATGCTGGCACCGCACATGAGCGAGGAGACATTGCTGGCCTGGCTGGACAGGGCCCTGGAGGACGGGGACATATCTTTCCAGTCCGTCCTGTTTGATGCCCTGGACCGGGACGAGGAATATGACGAACTGAAGGAAGCGCAGGAGGAAGCATGGGACGAAGCGCAGGCGGCGGAATACCGGGCCGCAGGCGTTACAATGGACGGAAAGGATTATTATTACCGGGAGCAGCTTGTGGACATTTTTTTGGATATGCGCCCCGGCAAAGCCTTTTACACGCTGAGTATGAATCCGGAGGGAACCGTCAATATCAGGATCCTGCGCAATGATGAGAATGAAATCACAGGCGTTGCCTATATGACGGAGGCGGAAGTGGCGGAGCTGCTGGGAGAAACAGGGGAGGATTCGAACGATGAAGCCGATGCGGAAACCATCCCTGTGGATTTGGATACCATAACGGCAGGGGAGTCTGTCTGCCTGGGGGAATACACGCTGGCCTTTGGGGACCGGATCAGGTATGACATTTCAGCGGAGACAGGAACGGGAATGACGGTCTTCTTCGACAGGGGCGAGAAGAACACGGTATACTGGGCCGCGCACAATCTGCGGCAGGAGGATGAACCGCTGAAATGTACCGCGGAGTTTATCGTCGAGCCTCCGATAAAGCCCGGAACTTTTAAACTGTACATCCAGGCTACGTACGACACGCTGAAGGAGGTGAAAGGCAGTATTTCCATCGTGCCGGCAGGCGCGTCCTGAGTTGTATGTAAGACTATCTGTAATAGCCGTCATAAAAGAAGCCGCCCAGTGGGATTTCTGGTTCCCGGGGCGGCTTCCGGGTTTGTTTTTGAAATTGTGGTTTTTGAAATTGTATGCAGATTATCATTGTAATGGCTCGGATAATCCGTTATACTAGGAAATACAGAGAAGGGGCAGATGGCGAAAGTTGCAGCGGCGAGGGTTACGGGCAGGGATTTTGCGGAGGGAGGCGCTTATGGAATGGAATAAAAGCATTCCACGGACAGTTGGTATCGGGATACAGGATTTCGCAAAGGTGGTCACGAACAATTGCTTTTACGTGGATAAGACGGATTTTATCAGGGAGTGGTGGGAGAGCAGGGACGATGTGACCCTGATTACCCGCCCGCGCCGTTTTGGCAAGACCCTGACCATGAGCATGCTGGAACAGTTCTTTTCCGTGGCATACGCCGGGCAGGGCGGCATATTCGAAGGGCTCTCCATCTGGAAGGATGAGGCGTACAGGGCGCTCCAGGGCACTTATCCGGTGCTCAGCGTATCCTTTGCCAGGGTGAAGGAGGCGAATTTTCCGGATGCACGGGCGATGCTGTGCGATATTTTGAGGAGCCTTTATAGCAGCCATTACTACCTGAGGTCAAGCGAGGTGCTTTCGGATCTGGACAGGGAATATTTCGACCGGGTGTTGAAACCGGATGTCAACAATGCCGATGCCACTTCTGCGCTTTATCATCTGTCGGAGTATATGTGTCGGTATTATGGCAAGAAGGTCATCATTCTTCTGGATGAATATGACACGCCCATGCATGAGGCTTATGTAGGGGGATACTGGGATGAGCTGGTGACTTTTTCCAGAAGCCTGTTCAATGCTACTTTCAAGACGAATCCCTTTATGGAGCGGGCTGTCATGACAGGGATTACGAGAGTGAGCAGAGAGTCTATGTTCTCCGATTTAAATAATTTGGAAGTCGTAACAGTTACTTCGAAAAAATATACGGACAGTTTCGGGTTTACTGAAGAAGAGGTTTTTGCTGCGCTGGATGAATTCGGCCTGTCTGACCGGAGAGAGGAAGTAAAGCAGTGGTATGATGGATTTGTCTTCGGAAACCGGACAGATATATATAATCCGTGGTCTATTATAAATTTTTTAGATAAAGGGAATGTGGGGGCCTACTGGGTGAACACCAGTTCCAACAGCCTGGCAGGAAAACTGATTCGGGAGGGCAGCCCGAAGCTTAAGACAGTGATGGAAGGGCTGTTGCAGGGAAGGACTTTCCGTACCCTGCTTGACGAGCAGGTTGTATTCAGTGAGCTGAATCAGGGTGAGGAGGCGGTTTGGAGCCTGCTGCTCGCCAGCGGATATTTAAAAGCAGTGCAGGCGGAGTTCAACACGGAATGCCTGGAGATGGAGTATGAGCTGAAGCTGACCAACCTGGAAGTCCGCATCATGTTCCTGCATATGATCAGGGGGTGGTTCGGAGGCTGCCGCATGGAGCACAATGCCTTTCTGCAGGCGCTGCTTTCTGATGATTTGGAGGGCATGAATGTATATATGAACGAGGTCTCCGGCGAAATGTTCAGCAGCTTCGACACCGGGAAGAAGCCCTCGGCGAAAGCCCAGCCGGAGCGGTTCTACCATGGTTTTGTGCTGAGATCGGAAGAGCACACGTCTGAA
>NZ_CAPDXS010000211.1:0-6628 GCF_948601915.1 uncultured Acetatifactor sp.
CAGCGTTATGCAGTCTGGTTTCACGGCAAGTGAAATCGTTAAGCAGTATAAGATGCAGGAACTGCGAGATTTTTCATATATGCTATTCATGGCAGCTGGTCTATCAGACGGTTGAGCTGTATGAAGAATTCATCGGCTCCCACCAGCTTCAATTTGTCATAATAGTAGACCATGTCGTATGGGGAGATGAGGAGCGTCCGCCATTCCGTAGTGATGAGGCCGTCTTCGCCCGCTTTGTTTTCGGGATGGTATTCCACGAAGCTGTTCTCGGGGATGTCCAGCCGGATGGGGCTGGCTCCCTCAGGGCAGAGTGTCTCCCAGTCTGTGGTGACGATATAATCCCGGTCCGAGGTGACCTCGATCTGAGGATGATGGGGGTAAAGCGTGGTGTATCTGCCGTCCCTTGTCAGGTCGCCTCCGGCGTATTCTTCCCATATCTGTTTCTCCGGGGCTAAATCGCAGACGGGGATGACATAGCTGCGGCCCACCTTCAGGGAGAAGTAGGAGTCTATCAGATAGATGTCGTCCTCTATCAGCACGGAAGTGCCGGTCAGCGATTCGTCCCCATACCATACTTTGTCCACAGTAAGCTCATATACCACAGAGGAGGATTGGTTGTGGTAGACCTCCCTGGGGCCGAATTTGTCATTGTATGTGTCGTAGGTGTAGCGCTTGAGGTACATGTCCGTAATCCGCCCTTCCAGGATAGCGCTGCTCTCCGCCAGCAGTTCTTCGCTGAAGGGCAGAACATCCGCGGTGGACTGGCTGGAGGCGGCATATTCCAACAGGATGTCAGGCATGACCTGTCCCTGGGGAAGGGGAAGGGAGCTGTAGCTGATGGGGAGCATTCCGCTGTCCTCTTTGGATGCGGTTTCCTGGCCTGAGGCCGGGAGGGAGGCATTCGGGGCATCGCTGCCGTCAATCACGTGTTCCCCGGGGGCTGCCGGGCTTCCTCCGCCGTCCGTCGTGCTGCCCGAGCCTGCCAGACCGTCGGAACCATGGGCATTAGAAGTGCCGCTGTCTGATACGGAGTAATAGACATCGGAATCGGACAAGGGCACCCCGGCACCGTCCGGATGCATGCCGCCGTTGCCATATATCGTGAGCAAAAGAGCCATGAGGCAGAGAACACCTCCCCCTGCCGCCGCCCGCATGGCGATATTGCGTCTGCGTTCCTTCGCTTTCCGATAAGCGTCCCTGCGCTCCAGCACAGCGTCCGCCACTTCCCTATAATTCTTCATATACAAAGCCCTCCTTTTCAAGCTCTGATTTCAGCGACTGCTTCGCCCGATAGACGAGATTCTCAATCTGCCGTCTGCTCTTATGCATGACTGCCGCGGCCTCCCCGTTGTCGAAGCCCTCCAGATAGACCAGGTACAGGACCTGCCGGTATTCGATTTTAAGCCTGTCCAGGGCCTGGTACAGGAGGATTCTGCGCTCTGTGCGCAGGTACAGCTTCTCCAGGCTCTCCTCCTCCCCGGTCAGCCGCTCCAGCTCCTCCGCAGGGATGGGAGAGAGCCTGGCGCTGTGCCGCAGATAGTCCATGGCCACGTTGCGGCCGATGGCGTAGAGCCATGTTCTGAAGGCGCTGCGCCCCCAGAACCTCGGCTTCCTGGTGGCCAGCTTCACGAAGGTCTCCTCCATCAGCTCCTCAGCCGTGGAGATATTCCGCGTGAAGCCGTTCAGGTACAGAATCAGCCCGTCCTTGTAATCTCTGATAATCTCGACGATACCTTCATCATCACCATCAAGGAAACGGCGGTAGCTACTGGCACCGTTGTCCATTGATTTCTCCCCCTTTCTGTCTGTTAGACGGGTGTGCGTGGGAATTCTCTCAGGAATTTCGGGAGAAAGTTTTGGATTTCTCCTTTCTTTATCATAACGCAGATTCGCGAGTATGGAAATGGACAGTTTTTCCGATGGGCTGGGAAGCATTTTGATTGTGATTCAGACATATAATAAGATTTTTATATAAAAAGATTCATATAAAAAGAAAAAATATGTATTTTTGTATTGAAATATCTCTTATAATGAGATATGATGGAATCAAGCAAATTATGATGTAACAGGGCAAGCCGAAAGGGAGGTGCATGTCATGACGAAATATGTAGAAAATATCAATTCCTATCTGTCCCATCGAAAGATAAAGCAGACCTACATCAGTCTAAAGACAGGAATCGATGCCAAGAAGCTGTCCCGAATCCTGACGGGGGCACAGGACATAGGCGCTACGGACATGGAAAAGATTGCGGGAGCGCTGGGAAAGAAAGCAGAATTCTTCCTGAGCGATAGTTTTCGCATGGAGCCGATGCCGGACCTGGAGCCGGAGAAAGTCTTCTTCTATGCGCAGAAGCCTACGCCGGAGCAGGAGCGGATTGCGGAAAAGATGCTCAAGCTGCTGGAGAACATTGACGAGGTCATGAGCGCAAGGATTCGTTTTCTGAATATCGCGAAAGGGGCAATGGATGAACATTGAGCGTCTGAGGAAGATAATGGCGTACAGCGAGGCGAACAGGGATAAGGCCCTGGCCAGGGTAAAGGATTTCTGCGCTTACGCTGGCATGAACAGCGATGAGGATGTCCGGGATGTGCTCCAGATTGTAAGGCCGGTTTTGAAAAAGAAGGGATTTCTGGTCTTCGAGATTCCCATAGACAACGATGATATAGGAGCGCTGTGCTATCAGGCGGGCGGGATGGGCTATATCATGATAAACTCGTCGCTGCCAAAGGCCAACGTGAATTTTGCTATATGCCATGAAATCTATCATGTGTTCTACCAGGAGCAGGAGAGCGATTTCCGGTCAAAGGCGGAGCTTGTGGACGGCTATTCTTATGAGCATGAGGAGGAATACGCGGCAAATCTCTTTGCGGGGATGCTCCTCATGCCGGAGGCCAATTTCAGGGGCATGTATGATTTCTTCAGGAAGGAGTCGGAGGGGAATGAGTGGGATACCATCCTCCGGTTGATGAACTATTATCAGATGCCTTACATGGCGGTCCTGATACGCTGCTATGAGCTGGGGCTGCCGGAATCCAACTATGTCCCGGAGGCCTTTCTGCAGGTGGACAGGGAGGCCGTAAGGAGGCGCTTCCTGGAGCTGTGGCTGGATGAGGCCATCCTGCAGGCTGACTGCAGGGACGATTTCCCGCGTCTGGAGAGGATGGTGGAGGAGTTTGGCAGGGAATATATTCTGGGTTCCTATATTAATGAAAGGACATTGTCCATAGTGCTCCGGAATATGAAAACCCTTTACCGGGAGATAAAGGGGGCGTAGCGGATGGGGACAGTCTATACGGAAGAACCGCACAACTGGAATGAAATCCAGCCCTATGTACGGACAGACAGGGGAGAGTTCGCGAAGGAGGTCCTGGCAGGTCGAAAGTGCTTTTTCTATGACACCTGTTCTTTCAGGAGGCATGCGGGCATTGGGGAGACATATGTCAAAAGCTTGCTGAACTATATGAAAAGGCAGGAGACGATGGTGGTCATAACCAGGTGCGTCCTGATGGAGCTGGTATCCCAAAGGGGTATCCTGAACCAGGAATACATGGATTACTGCAGGTGGATGGAGGCATTCGGGATACCGGTATGCCTGATTTATGAGGAAGATATCTTCTCCGTGATGGAAATCTGCTATGGCACGAACGCCAGAATGAACAGCCTGCTTAGCTGGGCGGTGAGGATGCTGAAAAGCCCCGCCAGCACCATCACGAGAGTGCTGGAGGAGGACAGGAGCCTGCGGGATGAGGTGATAGGCGGGAAAAATGCAGACAGAGGAGGCCTCTACAGGGATTTTTTCGCAAAGATAAGAGGGAATAAGGAGCCACAGGACAATCTGGGGGAGGAGCTGCTGGCCGTCTGTCTGTACATCCTGTCCCAGCTTCCCGGGGAGGAGGACGGGAAATTCAGCATCATCACCGATGACAAAGGCGCGGCCCGCAGGATAGACGAGCTGTTTCGGAGGACGAACCGGGGCTTTGGAGGGAGCAGGATCATCCTGTTCAGCACGCCTAAGCTGGTGCAGATTCTGTATGAAGAGGGATTTATCAGGGATGAATGCGCTATCCGGGCCTGGCTGAGGGCCGGGACGGTGGGGAATATATCGGTTCTGGGGACACGGGTCTATGATTTGAGGAGCAATGAGATATCCCTTGGCTGCCAGGAGCTTGCGGGACTCATTGTGGAGAGGGGGATTCACATCACATTCTGATGGAATGAAGGGCTTGCCCGTAAACGGCATCCCGGATTTCGGAAGAGCAATTGCGCAAATCCCCGTTCCATGCTATACTGAAACGCAGGGAAAGGCCCTACGGGAAAGAGAGGGAATGATAATGGCTGTAAACGAATCGGCAGAGAACTACCTGGAGACCATCCTGATATTGAGCAAAAAGCGCCCTGTAGTCCGCTCCGTGGATATCGCAGAGGAGCTGAACTTCAAGAAGCCCAGCGTCAGCGTGGCCATGAAGAACCTGCGGGAAAAGGGGCATATCACCGTGGACAAGTCCGGATTTATCACGCTGACGTCTTCCGGCAGGGAGATAGCGGAGATAATCTACGAGCGCCATCAGTTGCTCTCGGCCTGGTTGATGCAATTGGGCGTGCCGGAGGAGACGGCGGTGGAGGACGCATGCAGGATTGAGCATGTCATCAGCTGGGAGAGCTTTCAGGCGATTAAGGCCCATGTGGGGAATGCGGTTTCTTAGCTAAAAAGGATGAAAAATGGAGGACAGATCATTGCACATTAGAAAAAAATCATGCTTAGGACTCGGATTGACAGGAATGCTTCTTTTGACCAGCTGTTCCATCGGAATCGGGAAGAAGGCCGTACTGACTTATGACGGATCTTTGGAACTGGAACTGGGGAAGACCAAGATAGCAGAGGTCGTGGAAGCGGGATTCACAGATAAATATTCTCATGATGGGAAAGCCCAGATTGACGGCAGCTCATGGGAGAATTTCTATGCCATGAAGGGCGACGTCACTTATGGAACCATGTATGCCGCCAATAAGGGCTCACAAAAAGTCGCTTTTGAAGATGGGAAGGTATTCCGTGTCGTGATTGATTATCAAGATCCGGACTATGCCACAGGGGAGATCCTGATAAACGGCGTGAATTATGAGGGATATACCAGAGACCAGATCAAGGAAGCCATGAACGGCGCGGAGATGACCTTGGACAGCGAGACTTATCTGGACTTTGAGGACGGCAAATTCGAGTATACATTTCATTTTGAGGAAGGCTCGGAGACTGTGTGCAGCATCAGCATAGATGACGGGACGGACTGGGAGTTGGTTATCAGATAAGGAGTTTTCTGAAAAATCATTGCCGTATCATTTTATACTGCTTAACGATTTCGCTTGCCGTGAAACCAGACTGCATAACGCTGACCGGTTCAATCGCATGATTACTTAAGCAGCATTCAGCGTTAAGCAGTATAGATAATAGACGAAAGGATGCCGAATCCCATGACGGGCGTGGACGAGCCTGAAATGGCCACGGTGAAAGAGAGGGAGATCAATCATGAAAACGTATCTGAGAGATTTTTTCGAGGAATTCTCGTATCCGGAGGAGGCACGGGCCGCCTTAGAGCAGGCCTATGACATAATTGCGGCAGACGCCGCATTGGAGAGCGGATTCCAGGCGCTCCTGCAATCCTACGCCAGCGACAAAAACATGGACTACGACCAGGCCTTCAAAAAGATGGCGGAGATATCCGCCGGAGCAGGCATCCATGAATACACGGGGAATTTCCTGATGCTGGCCTGTTTCTCGAAGACCCTGCGGGAGTATTACAGGCAGGAGGGGATAGACGTGCAGATCTGGCGCACCTCCATGTGCGACCTGAAATGGAAGCTGGACGAGTGCAGATGCGTATACGGCATCTGGGGCACCTTTGTGCCGGGATGGTACGGGGGATTCTTCAACATGACCCGCTTCGGCTTCCAGAAGCTGCAGTTCGAAATCGTACCCTTCCGCTACCATTACGAGAAGGACGGCATCGTGCTGAACCCGGAGAGCCCTGTCCTGAACACCCACATCCCCCGGACGGGAGAACGGCTTGACCCGGAGAGCGTGCGCAGATCCTATGAGCTGGGAGCTGCGTTCTTCAAAGAGAGATTCCAGATAGACCCCGTGGTCTTCGTATGCCACTCCTGGCTGCTGTTCCCCCGCAACAGGGAGGTGCTCTCGCCGGATTCCAACCTGTATTCCTTCATCTCCGGCTTCGACATCCTGGAGGTGGAGGAGGCTGACGATTATTCGGAGGTCTGGAGGCTGTTCGACGTAAACTACGAGGGTGACGTGGAGAAGCTGCCCCAGGACACCTCCTTCCGCCGGGCCTATGCGGACTGGATCCGGAAAGGGGAAAAGACAGGCTGCGCATACGGCGTGCATATGCTGTAGGCGGATTTTTGGGTACATATTCCGGATTTTGGATATTCCGGATTCTGGCCCGGGCGGCCATATACGGCGATATTTTTGACAGGACGGATATGGCTCCCGCCTCTGTCTGCCGGATTTACGGCGGATGGAGGCGGGATTTTTTTGTTTTCGATTTTCGGGAAAAATTTGAGAGGCTTCTGGCATGATGGTGGGTACTTGACCATGCCCAATTAACAACTGCATAT
>NZ_CAPDXS010000212.1:0-6491 GCF_948601915.1 uncultured Acetatifactor sp.
TCTGGTGAAGAGCAGCGCGCGCAGCATCCCATTCAGGGTGGGGTATCCCGTCAGCTCGCCTGTCAGAGATTCAAAGAGCGTGTTTTTTTCCGACAAAATCACCCTCACCGCCTTCTGGAATCCATCCTCCGTCCAGGCCCTCTTCTTCACACTATTTTCCAGCGCGCCACGGCCCTGCGTCCCGCCGATTTCCTCATCCATCAGCTTACACAGCCGGGATACGAGAAACGGATATCCTGAAGTATACGCATGAATCAGATCGGCCATCCTCCCGATATCCATACCGATTCCGTAATCAGAATCATACTCCTCCAGCATCCCCGCAATATCCCCGGGTGAAAAGCTCATGTCAATCTTGAAATCCGTTGCTATATTCCAGGGACTATTTACCTTATGCTCCTCCTCGGGCCGAAGCTTCCTCCTCAGATTCTTTACATCGCACACCCCGGCCAAAATCACCGAGCGGAAAGTGGGCTGCAGCGAACGCCGGATATAGTACGCCCGCAGCTGTGCAAGGAAATCCATGAACACCTGGTTGTCCGCCGCGCTGTCCACCTCGTCAATCATCAGCACTATGGGCCGGTCAGCGGCAGCGCAGATATCGCTCAGCTCCTCGAACAGCTCCATCAATGCGAACTCGCCCCTTCCTCCCTGGGCGCATTCCTGCAGCCGGGACAAGGCTGCCTGGAACGCCTGGCTCCCTTCTTCCTTATCCCTCCTCAGAGCGCGCAGAAAGGACTTTGCGAAAGCCGCTGCAAAGGCGCTGCCACTGCGGAATTTTTCCGCGTCAAAGGTCTGGAAATCCAGCAGGACCACACGATACACGTTCTGCAGATAGCGCTCAAGGGCCATCAGGACAGTGGTCTTCCCATATTGTCTTGCCCTGTTGACAGAAAAATACTTCCCTGCGTCCACCAGCTCCCTGATTTCCCGCAGCCTCCCGTCGAGCCTGACCATATAGTGTTCTTCCGGAATACATGCTCCTGTCACATTGAACGCTTTCGCCATCCCTTCCGCTCCTTTCCTGTCTGCTGCCGTCCCGTGCTTCCGCCTCCCTGACTCTCTGAAGTCAGTTTCCCCCGGCTCTTACTCCTTATGAAGATTCGCCTACCGGAACAGGGGCTTACAGGCCGGGTAGATTCGCTTGAACTGCTGATACCGCTCCTCGTATTTCGCCACCAATTCCGCCTCCGGTTCCACGGTCTCCACCACTTTCACCACCTTGGCGGCGATTTCCTCTACACTGGCATACTCCCCGCAGGCCACCGCCGCCAGCATGGCGCCGCCCATGGAGGGGCCCTCCTCGCTCTCCGGCACTTCCACCCTCAGATTCAGCACATTGGCCACGATTTTCTTCCACAGGGGGCTCTTCGCGCCGCCGCCGCAGATCTTCGTGCTCTTCAGCTCAATCCCCAGGGACTTGGCCACCTCCAGGGAGTCCCGCAGGGCGAAGGCCACGCCCTCCAGCACGGCCTGGGTCATGTCCGCCCTGGTGGTGTCCATGCTCATGCCGATGAAGACAGCTCTGGCTTCCGGGTCATTGTGGGGCGAGCGCTCTCCCATGAGATAGGGCAGAAAGAACACATGGTTCTCTCCCAGCTTCTCGATGGGCTGCTGTTGGGCGGCGTAATCCTTTGTGCCGATGATCTCGTCCATCCACCACTTGTTGCAGCTAGCCGCGCTGAGCATGCAGCCCATGAGATGGTAGCTGCCGTCCGCGTGGGCGAAGGAGTGCAGGGCATTGTATCTGTCCACGCCGAACTGCTTCGAGGAGATGAAGACGGTGCCGCTGGTGCCCAGGGAGATGTTGCACATATTGTCTCCCACGGTTCCGGTTCCCACCGCCGCCGCCGCGTTGTCCCCGGCCCCGGCCGCCACCTTCACGGAAGGGCTGAGGCCAAGCTGTGCCGACACCTGGGGCAGCAGGGTACCCACGGCCTCATAGCTCTCGTAGCATTTCGCAAGCTGTCCCACCCGGATGCCGCAGATATCGCACATTTCTTCCGACCATCTGCGGTTCTTCACATCGAACAGCAGCATGCCGGACGCGTCCGACACATCCGTGCAGTGCACGCCGGTGAGCTTATAGGCGATATAGTCCTTGGGCAGCATGATTTTGGCGATCCGCGCGAAATTCTCAGGCTCCCGGTTCTTCACCCAGAGGAGCTTGGGGGCGGTAAAGCCCGCGAAAGCGATGTTGGCGGTGTACGCCGACAGCTTCTCCCTGCCGATCACATTATTCAGGTATTCCGTCTCCTCCCCTGTCCTGCCGTCATTCCAGAGGATGGCGGGGCGGATGACATTATCGTCTTCGTCCAGGATTACCAGGCCGTGCATCTGGCCGCCGAAGCTGATGCCGGCAACCTGCTCCTTGTCCACGTCCTGAATCAGTTCTTCGATTCCCAGGATGGTCTGTTCATACCAGTCCTGGGGCTTCTGCTCCGACCAGCCGGGATGGGGGAAATACAGGGGGTATTCCCTGGAGACGATGTTCACGATTTTCCCCTCGCTGTCCATGAGCAGCAGCTTCACGGCTGACGTTCCTAAATCTATTCCTATATAAAACATGTAAATCCCTCCTGTCTGTCTCTTCAATATACACACAATGCACACTGCTTCTTCCCGCACTTCCAGGATATGCCGAAAACCTACTTCCTGTCATGCCGCCTACGGCGGCACAAACAATTAATGAACTGGTGCAAGTCCGTAAGAATGCCTACACTTGGCATTCTTACCGGAATGATTTAGATTTTCTTAGTCCCGCGTACTTTGCGGGCTTAGAAAATCTTCATTCCGTGCACACTTCAGTCTTCCGTAAGGCACAGGTTCCTGCCCTTCAGTCCCAGGAAGCTCCCCTCGTCCAGTCCGCCTTCCGCGTGGCCGATCAGCCATTTGTTCACGGCGGTGAGCATGGCGTCCTCGTTGGAAAGGCCCGCGCCGGACTTTGCCTCGTCCACCTTTTTATGGGCTTCTTTCAGGGGATAGTTCGTCCCTTTGGGCAGCACGATGGCTACCTGGAAGCCGCTCGCATCATCTACATGGCAGGGCGCGTAGTGCAGGGAGGTGGCATATACCTCCACCGCTGTCCCGGCGGGCACCAGGAAGGCCTCCACCTTGGACGTGTCGTATGTATGGTCTGCCTCCACGTCCGCCAGCAGCCCCAACATCAGCACCGCGTCCGTTGCCGCCACGTTGATTTCGGAATCCCTGTGGTACTCCAGGGCGTTGAGCTTGGTATTGTGGCCGTTGCAGTAGCCGATCTGGATGGGCATCTCCCCGTAGGCCACTCTGGACAGTTCCTCCATCACGGGCAGGGCTTCCAGCGCCTCCACGGAGGGCTCGTAGGCCACATCCGCCGGAACCGGGGTCTTTTTCAGCTCCTCCACCAAATCGGTGAAATCTACATTGTCTACCACTCTGCCGTATCTCTTGAATGCCTCGTCCGTCACCTTTAAAATCTTCATCCTTCTCCTGATACCTCCTGTTATGATTTCTTTTCCTTCCGCTGTCTTCCAGCCAGTTTACCGCCTCAGCCTCAGATTCCTTTCCTGCTTTCAGATACCGTCCGCTGTCGGCCGGTTTACCGTCTCAGCCCCAGATTCCCTCCACCAGCTTCCTGGAGCTTCCCCCCTCCCAGCCACACCTTCGTCCCAGGCACTCTCTTGCTGCCCGTGGGCTTGTCTCAGACTCCCGCCGCCTTCTTCCAGGCTTCGGCGATGACCTCGTGGCCCGCAGCAGTGGGATGGACACCGTCGCCGGTCCAGCGCTGCACCGGGAATTTCTTCTGGGCCTCATCAAAAGCCTCCTGCAAATCCACGTAAGTCAGTCCGAACTCCTCCGCCAGCTTTCTCGTCACCTCCCTGCGGGCCGCCACCTCGCCGGAGAACACATCCCAGTCTGGCGTGGTGGCCGGGCCGGGCATCACGTAAGCGCCCATGAGGATGAGGCGCGTCTGCGGCAGCGCGGCAAAGGTCTCCCGCAGCAGAATCCGGTACACTTCCTCGAAAAGCGGCACGCTGACCCCGTCATGGTTCCCGAACTCATGCCACACATCGTTGACGCCAATCAGAATCGTGATCACATCCGGCTTTAGGTTCAGGCAGTCCCGCTTCCATCTGGCCAGCAGATCCACCACCCGGTTGCCGCTGATGCCGCAGTTCATCACCTCGCAGTCTCCGTCCTGAGCCATCAGGTCTGCCTCCAGCAGGCGCGGATACCCGCAGCCTGTGGCGTAGGGGTTCCCGTAGTCCCCTCTCCCGCAGTCCGTGATGGAATCTCCCTGAAATAAATATCTCATCTCATCATTCTTCCTTTCCGGTAAAGTTTAGTTACTTTCTATATTACACCATAACGCTTCTGATTTCCATGAAAATTTGCGCGATGCATGGAAAAGGCATGGAAAATAGATACAGAAGCCCGTCGACAATCATATCCGGCACTTCCTTCAGCGGAATCCCTTTCCTCTGTGCCACCCCTTATCATCAAAAAGGCTGTGGGAATCGCAGGAGCAGTCATAGTACGCACAGAGCATCTGGGCCGCGAAGGATTTCCCGAACGGGCGGGGCCTGCTGACGCATGTCAGGTTATTTACCATGCCGATTGTCTCATTTATCAGGCGGATCAATCCTGTCTTGTCCACATATTCGCTGTTCACAATTCTCTGAAATCCACTGTTTCCCGGATTGAAATAGATTCCCATGCAATCTCCTTCCCGATGCAGAACTTGATATCACTTTATTCAATCTTATGTCTTATGCCCCCCTCCAATAGATACCCCTGGCGAACTGCGCGAATACGCGTTTGACTTCCACGGCGCTTCTCTCCAAGACGCATGCCTTAAAATGGAGCTGGACGGTAGAATCATATCCGCGTCTCCAGCTTCCGGAACAGCCTCACCAGCACGAAACCGGCGATGCCGGCAAGAAGGACTTCCGCCGTGACCTGGGCGTAGGGCATCCCATAGAGAGGAAATATTTTATTCAGGATAAAGAGTGCCGGTATTTCGAACACAATCTTTCGCAGAACAGCAAATAGCAGCGCCTTGTTCCCCATGCCGGTGGCCTGGAACACCCCTACTGCCAGAAAGTCCACGCACATAAAGGGGAGCTGCAGGCACATGCCCCGCAGGAAATGGCTGCCATAACCCACGATTGCTTCATTATCCATGAACATCCCCACCAACGCCTCCGCAAAGACCAGATATCCCACTGAAACCACCGCCACACAGCAGATTCCCAGCTTCATGCTGTACAGGACCGTCTCCTTCATGCGCCGGTAATTCCTGCTGGCGTAGGTATAGCCCACCAGCGGAAGGATTCCCTGGAACATGCCGAAGAACAGGTTCAGGGGCACCATGTTGATCTTCTGGGCTATCCCCATGGAAGCCACCACATCGGAGCCGAAAGAGGCGGCGAAATTGTTCAGCAGGGTCATGCTGGTCACGTTCAGCAGATTCTGGATACAGGCAGGAATCCCCACCGCAAATATGCCCAGGAGGATGGTTTTATCAAAGGAAAACATCTTCGGCGATACGGACACATAGGTTTTTCCCCGCCGGACGAACAGCAGCACGAAGAAATAGCAGCAGGCCAGCGTATTGCCCAGGAAAGTGGCAAGCCCGGCTCCCGCGGCTCCCATATCCAGGCCCCAGGGCAGGATGAAGATCGGATCCAGAATCATGTTCAGGACACATCCGCTGATGGTTCCGATACTGGCATGGAAGGTAGCTCCCTCTGACCGGACCATGTACGCCATGACCACGTTCAGAATAGCCGGAACGGCTCCGCAGCAGACCGTCCACTGCATATAGGCGCCGGTGGCAGCCATGGTGCTTTCCTCCGCGCCCAGCAGGGCAAGCAGGCCAGGGCGGAACAGGATGCTCAGCAGGGAAAACATGGCAGAACAAAATACCGTACAGTAAAATCCGATTACGGAGCAGCGCTTCACCATGTCATGCTCATGCCGCCCCAGCGCACGGCTCATCATGCTGCTGGTGCCCGCTCCGAACAGGTTGTTCACAGCGTTGAAGGCCAGCATCAGCGGCGCCACCAGAGTGACGGCCGCATTCTGTATGGGATCATTGAGCATGCCCACAAAATAGGTGTCCGCCAGGTTATAGACGATGGTGATCAGGGAGCTGATAATCGTGGGTATGATAAGCTGCCTTACCGCTGCGGGTACTGCCATCTTCTCGAAGAGCTCGGTCTTGTCCTGGTTTTTCATGGTTTCTTTATCCTCTCTGTCCTGCTTATGGCGCGATTCGGTCAATCAATCCTGTTTTGTCCACATATTCACTGTTTATGATTCTCTGAAATCCGCTGTTTCCCGGATTTAGATAGATTCCTATGAGGACTCTTTTCCCGTACAGGTCTTGACATCAGTGTTTTATTCAATCTTATGTCTTATACGTTGAAAAGTCAACGGCATTCACTAGCAGGTATGTGTCAAGTCCTAATTGGCACTTTTCTCTTTTTTGTAGATGTCCGACATTT
>NZ_CAPDXS010000213.1:0-6412 GCF_948601915.1 uncultured Acetatifactor sp.
CGGCCTGCTCAATCCCAAGGTCATGGGCGTGGACATCAAGACTTTGCTGTACCAGGTGCCCGGCGGCATGCTCTCCAACATGGTGAGCCAGCTGAAGGAGCAGAACGCGGAAGACAGATACTATGACGTGCTGAGAGAGATTCCCGAGGTCCGCAAAGACCTGGGCGAGCCCCCTCTGGTCACTCCTTCCTCCCAGATCGTGGGCACACAGGCTGTGTTCAACGTACTCATGGGCGAGCGCTACAAGATGGCCACCAAGGAGACCAAGGCAGTGCTGCGCGGCGAGTATGGCCAGACCATCAAGCCCATGAACCAGGAAGTCATCGACAAGGTCATCCCCGGCGAGGAGCGTATCACCTGCCGCTATGCGGATATGATTGAGAACGAGATGGATAAGCTGGAAGCCGAGATGAGCGAGTGGAAGCAGCAGGACGAGGACGTGCTTTCCTATGCCCTGTTCCCTCAGGTAGCCACCGACTTCTTCAAGTACCGCCAGGCCCAGCAGGACAAGGTGGACATGACCCAGGCGGATACCAAGAACGGAGCGTATCCTGTGTAAAGCTTTCTGATATTTGAAAATTGTAAAGCATAAAGAAAGTAACGGAAAGTGCCGATACATGGTAAGCGGCCAGCATACTGTATCGGCGCTTTCTGCCTTTTTATATTTTTTGGAGATTCTATATGTATTCTATTTCATTTGTTGAGACGGAACCGCAATTGAAACAGGTTTTGGATTTTTGCTACGGCATCTTGGGGCAGCATCTTCGGGATATTTCGCCCTACAGATATGAGGACTGGAAAGAACGGATTGAGAGAGACAGTAAATTGTTGGTGTACGCACATGAAGACGGAAATGTAATATCCGCCGTCCTGG
The DNA here is from genome assembly GCF_948601915.1 of uncultured Acetatifactor sp. Lineage (NCBI taxonomy): Bacteria > Bacillati > Bacillota > Clostridia > Lachnospirales > Lachnospiraceae > Acetatifactor > uncultured Acetatifactor sp. Next base: position 875 of record NZ_CAPDXS010000213.1, read on the forward strand.
GAAGGCGGGAAAACGAGGAAAGCCTGGTATGCGGCTTTGTGGCCTGCGAAATCGGGCACAGACGGCAGGGGATCACCAGGAGATTGATGGATATATTTGAAACAGAGGCGGTCCGGGCTGGATTCCGGTATATCACGCTGGGCTCTGAGGAGGACGGCTTCTATGAAAAATGTGGCTTTCACATGATAGATGAAATGCATGGACAGAAAATCTATCAGAAATTATTATAGAGGGGGAGCCCAAATGACATTTTTGTCAAAAAGAGAAATCATTGATTTGATAGAACAGATAACGAATTGCCAGGATAAAAGCGAAGAAGAAATCGACAGATTGATCGATAGATTGGAACAAGGCGTTCTCGACCCACAGATTTCGGATTATGTCTTCTGGAGCGACATGACAGCGGAACAAATAGCGGACAAGGCGTTGGGGTACAAGCCCATAGAACTGTGAGCCTGGGGCTGTACCATCAGGGACTCCGGGGGAGGAGACATGGTCAGGGACTGGAAAGAGAATAAACACTGGAAAGAGAAAAAACATTGGAAAGAGAATAATCATAAGTAGAGAATAGATTAGAGGGGGAACCGGAAAGGGCACCGGTTTGAGCAGGACGGATAGACAAAAGATTTGAATGAGAAGAATCGGAACAGGAGCAGGCGGGCTTTGGGCAGAGTAATCGTCATAGGCGGCGGAGCCGCGGGCATGATGGCTGCTGTGGCGGCGGCGGAACGCGGCTGCAGCGTATGTCTCATAGAGAAAAATGAAAAACTGGGAAAAAAGCTGTTCATCACCGGCAAGGGGCGCTGCAATGTCACCAATGCCGGGGATAGGGATACGCTTCTGGCCAATGTGTGCACCAACGGCAAGTTCCTGTACAGCGCCTTTTACGATTACGACAACCGGGCGGTGATGGAGTTCCTGGAGCGGGAGGGCTGTCCGCTGAAGACAGAGCGGGGGGACAGGGTCTTTCCCGTGTCCGATCATTCCTCGGACGTGATCGGAGCCTTCCAGAGGGCCTTGAAGCGGCTGGGCGTGAAGGTCCTGCTGAATACCCGTGTGAAAGGCCTGATGCTGGAAGGGGAGAACGGGGAGGAGAGGATTGCGGGAGTGGAGCTGGCGGACGGCAGAACACTTCCCGCAGACAGGTGTATAGTCTGCACCGGAGGGATTTCCTATCCGGCCACAGGCTCCACCGGGGACGGCTACCGTTTCGCGGAGGAGACGGGACACAGACTGACGGAGCGCCGCCCTTCGCTGGTGCCCTTCAATATCCGGGAGGAATGGTGCCGCCAGTTGATGGGGCTGACCCTGAAGAACGTGTCGGTGCGGCTGTGCTGCCCTCCTTCCAGAGAGGTCTACCGGGGCTTCGGGGAGATGCTGTTCACCCATTTCGGCGTCAGCGGCCCGCTGATACTCTCCGCCAGCAGCTTCATTGGGCAGAAGGGCAGGAAAACCGGGAAGAAGGCCGGGCCGGAGACGGAGGAAGGCGCCAGGCTGTATATCGACTTAAAACCCGCTCTGGACGAGGAGCAGCTGGACAGGCGCCTGCTGCGGGACTTCGAGGAGAATAAGAACAGGCAGTTCAAGAACGCGCTGGGCGGGCTTTTCCCCATGAAGCTGATTCCGGTGATGCGCGACCTCTCCGGCATCCACCCGGACAAGAAGGTCAATGAGATCACCAGGGAGGAGCGCAGGGCGTTCGTGGGACTGATCAAGAACCTGCCGCTGACTGTGGCAGGGCTTCGGGGCTATGAGGAGGCCGTCATCACGAAAGGCGGAGTCAGCGTGAAGGACATAAACCCCTCCACCATGGAGTCGAAGAAGGCAGGCGGCCTGTATTTTGCCGGGGAGGTATTGGACCTGGACGCGCTGACAGGGGGCTTCAACCTGCAGATTGCCTGGTCTACAGGGCATCTGGCCGGAAAATGCGCGGGAGCGCCTGCCGGGGAGATTTGAGAAAGGAGAACAGGAGAAGAAGACAGATGGGATTTAATGTGGCGATCGACGGGCCCGCGGGAGCGGGCAAGAGCACCATCGCAAAGGCGGTGGCCAGGGAGCTGAATCTGATTTATGTGGACACCGGGGCCATGTACCGGGCCGTGGCGCTGTACATGCTGCGGGAGGGAGTGGATCTGGCGGACAGGGGGAAGGTAGCCGGGAAATGTCCCGAGGCGGCCGTCACCATCCGGTATGAGGACGGGGTGCAGGTAGTCTTTTTGAACGGGGAAAATGTGAACGCGTTCCTGCGCACGGAGGAGGTGGGCGAGGCGGCGTCCGTCATCAGCCCCATACCTCAGGTGAGGAAGAACATGGTGGCGCTGCAGAAAAGCCTTGCGGCGGAGAGCGACTGCATCATGGACGGCAGGGACATCGGCACCTGCGTGCTGCCGGACGCCCGGCTGAAGATCTACCTCACCGCCAGCAGCGACGTGCGGGCCAGGCGCAGATATGACGAGCTCACCGCAAAAGGCGAAAGCTGCGAACTGGACAAAATCAAAGCGGACATAGAGGACAGGGACTACCGGGACATGCACAGGGAGGAATCGCCCCTGCGGAAAGCGGACGACGCGATTGTGGTAGATACGTCGGACATGAACGCGGAGGAGGCCATAGCCGCCGTGACCGGGCTGTGCAGAAGCGCAAGGTAGAGGGAAGGATTCTATGGAAGTAAAGCTGGCGGAGCGCATGGGCTTCTGCTTCGGCGTGAAGCGCGCGGTGGACACCGTGTATGAACAGATAAAAAACGGGAAGAATATATATACCTATGGCCCGATCGTGAACAATGAGGAAGTGGTGAGGGAGCTTTCGGAACAGGGGGTGAAGGTGCTGGAGTCCGGGGAGGAGCTCATGGAGCTTTCCGAGGGCAGCGTCATCATCCGGGCTCACGGGGTTCCGGAGAAGATTATCCGGATCCTTCGCGAGAAGAACCTGGAGTGCATCGATGCCACCTGCCCATTTGTGAAAAGAATTCACAATATCGTGGAGAAGGAGAGCGGGGAGGGACGGCACATCGTCGTCGTAGGAAACGCCGGCCACCCCGAGGTGGAGGGCATCGTAGGATGGTGCAAAGGCCCGGTGACAGTGCTGAAAGACCTGGAGGAAGCGGAGAAATTCAGGCCTCCGGAGGGCGAAAAACTGTGCGTGGTCGCCCAGACGACATATAACTACAATAAATTTCATAATATAGTTGAAATTTTGGAAAAAAAAGGTTACAATAGTATTGTTGTGAATACTATCTGTAACGCGACGGAAGAGCGCCAATGCTCGGCGAAGGCACTTGCGGCGGAGGCTGACGTTATGATTGTGATAGGGGGAAGGCATAGTTCCAACACCAGAAAGCTTTATGAGATATGCGCGGAGGAATGTGCCCACACCTATTTTATACAGACACTGGATGACTTGCATTTAGAACTACCTAAAGCTGTTCGACTAGTGGGTATCACCGCGGGGGCTTCCACCCCAAATAAATTAATCGAGGAGGTTCAAAGACATGTCAGAATTAACTTTTGAACAAATGCTGGAAGATCCAAATTCAATTAGGACAATACATTCAGGAGAGGTAGTCGAAGGCACAGTCATCGATGTCAAGCCGGAAGAAATCGTCTTGAACATTGGGTACAAGTCGGACGGTATACTGGCCAGGAACGAGTATACCAATGATTCCAGCGTAGATTTGACCGAAGTGGTCAAACCTGGCGACACCATGGAAGTGAAGGTACTGAAGGTGAACGACGGTGAGGGGCAGGTAGTTCTGACCTATAAGCGTCTGGCTGCCGACAGGGGCAACAAGAGAATCGAGGAAGCCTACAACAGCGGAGAGGTCTTAAAGGCCACAGTGGCCCAGGTGCTGGAGGGCGGACTCAGCGTTGTCTATGAGGAAGTCAGGGTTTTCATCCCTGCCAGTCTTGTGTCCGATACCTATGAGAGGGATCTGGGCAAATATCTGGGACAGGAAATCGAATTCGTCATCAGCGAGTACAATCCGAAGAGGAGAAGATATATCGGCGACCGCAGGCAGCTCATCGCCGCCAGGAAGGCCCAGATGCAGAAGGAGCTCTTCGAGAGAATCCGCGAGGGCGATGTGGTGGAAGGCGTGGTCAAGAACGTGACGGACTTCGGCGCGTTCGTAGACTTGGGCGGGGCCGACGGTCTGCTCCATATCTCGGAGATGTCCTGGGGCCGCGTGGAGCATCCCAAGAAAGTCTTCAAGGTAGGGGAGAAGCTGACCGTGCTGATCAAGGAAATCAACGGCAGCAAAGTGGCGTTGTCCCTGAAGTTCGAGGATCAGAATCCCTGGAGGGACGCTGCGGACAAGTATGCCATCGGCAACGTGGTGAGCGGCAGAGTGGCCAGGATGACCGATTTCGGCGCATTCGTGGAATTGGAGCCCGGCGTGGACGCGCTGCTCCATGTATCCCAGATTTCCAGGGAGCATGTGGAGAAGCCTTCCGACGTGCTGAGCGTGGGCCAGGAAGTGACCGCGAAGATCGTGGACTTCAACGAGGCCGACAGGAAGATTTCTCTGAGCATCAAGGCCATGGGAGCGGCTGCGCAGATCGACCAGGACGTGGTTCCCGTTGACATCGAGGCGGTCATCTCGGCACAGACGGAAGAGTAAGGCTGACAGACAATAAATCCCAGGATGGTAACTGCCATGCTATTTGATTACGAGTATTTCAAAAGAGAAGTACTGACATTGACAGGAATCAACCTGAGCTGTTACAAGGAAAGCCAGATGAAGCGCCGGATCGACAATCTGATTTCCAAGAACAGGATAGAGGGCTATGACAAATATGTGTTCTGTCTCCGGACAGACAGGAGGATGTTCGAGGAATTCGTCAACCACATCACCATCAATGTATCGGAGTTCTACAGGGATATCAATCAGTGGAAGGTGATGGAGGAAAAGGCGATTCCCGAACTGATTCAGAGATTCGGCAAGACTCTGAAGGTATGGAGCGCCGCCTGTTCCACGGGGGATGAACCTTACTCTCTTGTGATGGCCATGTCCAGGCATCTGCCCCTGGCCAATATCAGGGTGCATGCCACGGATTTGGACAGACAGATTATCGAGACGGCCAAGCAGGGCGTGTATCCGGAGAAAAGCATCGCGTCCGTACCTGCGGATCTGAAGAGGAGATATTTCAGGAAGACAGGCACAGAATACAAGATTTCGGACGAAATCAAGTCCCGGGTGGAATTCAGGGAGCATAACCTGCTGAAGGATGCCTATCCGATAGGATGCCATCTGATTGTCTGCCGGAATGTGATGATTTATTTCACCGAGGAGGTGAAGGAACAGATATTCCGGAAATACTACAATTCTCTGGCAAATGGCGGACTGCTTTTCATCGGTGCTTCGGAACAGATGATGAACCACAAAGAAATCGGCTTTTTCAGAAAAAATGCTTTCTTTTATCAAAAAGCATCATAATTACACCTACACAGAAACGGCAGCGGAGATTTTCCCGCTGCCGTTTCGCCGTGCGCCCGGCGGCGCACGTTTCCAACGGGTGCAAGTCCCGAATCCGCCCGGTA
>NZ_CAPDXS010000214.1:0-6366 GCF_948601915.1 uncultured Acetatifactor sp.
CAGATCTGGTGACTGGAGTTCAGACGTGTGCTCTTCCGATCTCCGTTTCCTGCTTTCCATAAACCGTTCCCCCTTTCTGTCCGGCATCCGTCTGCCGGAGGGTCCCTAATCTCCCTCTTTCCCTGCCTGCGGTTCCTCCTGGGGGAAAAGTATCCCCTCCAGCCCGAAGCTGACCGCTATGGCATGGTCCACATCCTGCATGGTCGTCCTGCCCGCCCGGCCTATGTATTCCTTCAGCCTGGCACGGTCAATGGTGCGCACCTGCTCCAGCAGGACGGTGGATTCCTGTTCCAGCCCGCAGGGGCTGTCCTCCAGCCTGATGTGGGTGGGGAGCGGTTTCTTCCCCTGCCTGCTGGTAATGGCCGCCGCGATCACCGTGGGGCTGTGCCGGTTCCCCATGTCATTCTGTATGATCAGCACGGGCCGTGTGCCGCCCTGTTCGCTCCCGACCACCGGTGCCAGGTCGGCATAATATATGTCGCCCCTCTTGATGCCCATATCCGTTTCCTCCTTTCCTGCAGGCATATCCTGCATCCATTCTCCTATCCCATGCCGCACTCCATGCCGTATTCCGCCATGGCCACTGCCCTGTCCTCCGCCGCAAAATATGCATCTGCCTGCTTCCTGTCAAGCTGGAGGATATCCCCGGCCTCTTTCTCCCCCAACTGGATCGGCACCAGATGGGAGTTGATCTCCATGCACAGTTTCTGGTCCGGGCAGGTATCAATAAATCCCCCGCAGGTATCCAGGATAAGCCTGTCCGCAATATCTGTAATGACCATCTTCTGTGCGCTGAGGAAACGGCTGCCCACAAAGTTTGCCATATTTTCCGGTGTTGTGGCGATCAGGTATTCCTCCCTTGCGCTTCCGTCTGACGGATACACATAGGCATAGCCCATCCGCTCCGTATCCATAATCTTTCCCATCATGTCTATGGTTTTCTGATCCATGCATTCCCTCCTGTGAAAGCATCTGCTTTCGAACCTCATTTTTTATATTTTCATGACACAAGGACGGCGGCAGTTCCCGGTGCTGCCGTTTGGGATATCCTCCCGGCCTTCGGGCAGTCTGCCGCCGTAGTTTCTATCATGAAAGCATTTCCTTTCCAGGGGATTCCCCTGCCCGGAAAATGCCTGTCCTTCGTTTTGTCATTTCAATATCTGCCCCTGTTCGACACTACTCCCCGGAGCGGGCGCAGGACGCGCCCATAGGCAGCAAGCAAAGACCGGCCGTGGCTTAAGGCCGTCATGGGTTTCTCACCCCTCCGAGGATCTCTCCGGGCCGCCCTCATTGCGTGATCCCGCTCCTGCGGGGCTGTGACTGGACGGAAGTATCATTATAGGCTGTCCATGTCATGGCAAACGGCCCGCCACAGGCCGCCTTGGGACGGACATTTGCCGCTCTGCACCTTTGATGTGATCTTTTTGACAGGGTGTTCCCTGCAGGTGGTCCTGGCGTGTCCTCCACTCCGCTTTGCTCTTTCAAGCTGGACAGCTAACGTATCTATGCTGCTGGATATGACCGCCTGGCGGCGGTATTTTTCAATGGGCAGAGGGGAGAAAAAATTCCCCTCTACTTACTTCCACGTTGGCAGGGCGTTTTGCACACCCTGAAATTAAAATTTTTCCAAAAAATTTTTCAGTTTCTCCAGGATGCGGTTCTTCCGCTTGTGTACGGCATTGCGGTATATCCCCATGTCCGCTGCCGCCTCCCGCTCGGTCTGGCCCTGGAAAAACAGGCGGTCTATCAGCTCCCGCTCATCATCAGGGAGCAGGGAGAGCGCCTTATGTAGCTGCGCATACTGGAGCCTGCGCAGCACGGTTTCCTCCACGCTCTCGCCCTCCCCTGCAAACTGCACCTCCTGTTCCGCCAGCCGTTCCAGGGAATCCTCCCTGCTGGGTATGGTCGTTACGGTCTGGTCCTTCTGGCTCACAATGGTCTGCTCCGTCTTGAGGTCGCATTCCTGGTACTGCATTTTTCTTTCTGTGGTCCTGAGCAGGCTGATCACTTCCTCGCCTGCCTCCGGATACATCTTCTTATAATCCGGGATTCTGTATGCCTTTGCCATAGGCTTGTCCTCCTTCCTTTCCGAATTTCAGAAAACGAAGGACAGGCGGCGGGCTGCGGCAGTTCCCCCTGATGTGAAAAGAGCGCAGGCCCTTTCTGCAGGGTGCGCTCTTTTGTAGGATTATGAATTTTTCTATATAACAGGGCAGAATAGGCGGGGAATGTGTCGAACATAAAAATACCGCAGCCCCTTGGTGGACCACGGTATCTCTCAATATGGTATGGAGTTGCATTGCGGGCGGCAGTTTGCCCCCGGTTCCTGACATGCCCATGTTTCCCCTTTCCGGGGATATCCGGCATGGCATTTCCGCTCCCCTGGCTTTTAAGCCCATAGGGAAGATTATAGGGTGCGTGGCAGTCAGCCCGCAGTCAGACGACAGTCAGAACGCAATAGTAAAACGCAAGTTACGACACGGCAGTGCGTATCATGTCGTATAAGCTCCCGTATTGCCGTTAAACACAGGACAGGTAAACACAAAAAGAGCAGCCCGGTTTCCCAGGCCGCCCCCATGATGTTAATATTCCGGGTTCGTTTCAAAGCAGTAGCCAACCTCTCTCACACATTTAATGATAAACGGCGCATTCCTATCTTCCACAGACAGCTTTCCCCGCATCCTGCGGATATGGCAGCCCACAATATTGCTCTCGCTGCCAAGGGCTTCCCCGCCCCACACGTTCCGGTATATCTGGCTGTATGTAAGGACACGTCCCCTGTTTTCCATAAGCAGACAGAGGATGTCATATTCTTTTGCGGTAAGGATGATCTCTTTCCCCTCGCAGTATACTTTCCTGCGGTCCAGCTGGACCATAAACCCTGGGATTGACAGCACCGTTTCATCAGCAAGCCTCAGACTCTCGAAAGTGGGGTATTTTTTCAGCACAGCTGCCACTTCCTCAAATATATGGGATTCTGACTCAGCGAACTCGATCACCAATATCCGCCCGATACTGTCCACCTCCTTTGTATATCTCATACCTCCTTTATATCCTGGCACAGCATATCTATCTGTTCACCGTTATCTCCATTGGAGAAATCATTTGTCCACCGTTTTACTTCTCCGTACTCACAATCTGTCCCGCGGCGTCATGATCGGGAAACCAATCGGGAACCGCGTCAGATACCCCGATATAAACTCTGCGGCCTGGCTCTCCTGTGCGGCGTTCGCAACGACTTTCTTGAGGCTCTCCCTGCTGTTATCCACAAAGGCCCGGAAAAAGTCCAGCTTATTGCCTTTCACTACAATGTCCGCCCCTGACGCAAGCTCGCCGGCGTCGGATACGATCCGGTATCCGAGGATTCCCCTGTCCACCTGTATATTGGCATACTCGGTTCCTTTGGCCGTAGTTACGGACACGGACATCGCCAGGCGTTTCCTGTCTTTCTCCACTTTCCTGCTGTCCAGCATGATGCCCATATACTGGAGTATCATCTCCAGGGACATGGCATTTATCGTGTCATCCGCAAATGCCAGGGTGCCTTTTACCACCGTTCCGTCCATTTCGATCTCCTGTGCGCCTGTCAGGTACATATTGCGCCATGTAGCTGCCTCTGATCCGTATCCCAGGTTCCTGAGTGTATCCGCGTATGTTCCCCTCGCTTCCTTCAGGATACTTGGCAGGACTTTGCCTTCCTCCGCATTCATAAGGAGGTCAAACAGTTCCGCCGCCCATGCGTAGTCCTTGGCGTTATAGGCGTCCTTTGCCTTTTCCAGTATCGCATCCGCGCCGAACGCATCCACATATCTCGTCGCCCGTTCCACCGGCTTGTGCCTGTTCAGGTGCGCGGGGTTGCCGTCATACCAGCCGATATACCTCTGGTACACAGCTTTTGCGTCATGGTTATATGTACCGTAATAGCCGTGGCTGCTCCATTCATTTGCAAATTCCTCTGGCAGGGGCATTGTCCCGTCCTCACCGGAGACCATCCTGCCGACCTCGTCAATGGTATAGCCCAGATTGACAAGATGCAGCGTTGCGTTGTTCACATAACGGTACATATCCCTCTGTATCCCGATGAACCGTATACTTTCTTCCCTGCCGAAATGCGGCCAGTTATGGGCGCTGCAGACAATCTCCATATCCGAAAAGGTTACGATGGTCTCGTCAAGGAAACCTGCCCACGCCAAAAGGTCACGCACCTGTGCGCCCCTCGGCGTCAGTGCGTTATGGAGCGTCCCCGCACAGTTCTCGGCAATGAACAGCACTTTCTGATCCGGCAGGTAGACATTCATCTCAGCCGGCGCCTCTGTCCCCGGCGTATACTGTATCTGCAGGGGAACCTGCCCGCAGGCTGTTTCATAATATTTTTTCCCGCCATAGTCATCAAAGCCGATCTCCTTAGTCGGCTCAATGATACTGTTGCCTCCCTGGGTGGTCATCTTGCCAAGCCCGCAGTCCACATGGCCCGCCCTGCCGGGTTGCAGGGTCCCGCCCATCTGGTAAACGGCACGGCGGCTCATGGCGGTTCCCGCATAGACGTTCTCGCTCACCGCGTGTTCCATAAAACCTTCCGGTGCGAGGATCTGGACGCCTTCCTTTGCAAAATACGGTTTCAGCCCTCCGATCCCGCCATAATGGTCCACATGGGAATGGGAATATATTACCATGTGGATGGGAGCGGAAGCGGAAAGATATGTCTGTACCACCTCCTGCCATACCACGCCCGCTATGGTGATGGTAGTCAGTACATCCATGACGATCCAGCCGCTCCCGTCATAGACAAGCGTCATGTTGGAAATATCATATCCCCTGATCTGGAATACGTCCCCCACATGGAGCGCATATTTCCCGTCCGCTCCCCTTTCCTCATTTTCCCTGATATTGTTTACACGGTACAGACCATATTGCAGGTTCAGCTTTGCCTGCTCCCAGAGGTTCGGATGCACGGTGTCCGGCGCCGGTCCCTCCGCATACAGGAAGTCATATTTATTCAGTTCACAGCAGCCGGCAATGGATATCAGTTTAGACTGGAGGAGTCCTTTTTTGCTGTTTGCCTTCTCTTTTTCAAGGCTGTCCTTAAGCATTCCGGATACTCCGGACATATGGATCTTTCCACACATGCACATACGCCATCCCCCTTATCCCTTTTTTAACCATGCGGTTATGTTGAACACAAAATCATTGTAATCATTGTCAGTCCAGTCCTCAAAGCACAAAAGGTAGGCAACCCCCACTTCCCTGTCATATACCGTGTCCTTGACCTTCATGGGGTCGGATTGACAGCAGCGCAGGCTGACATCATTACCTTCGGGAATATCTACCCGCAGGTGGAGCCTCAGGTCTTCCGTGTCATAATATTCGGCAGACTTATTATTATCACAGGGGATGACGTGGAAATCCACTATCCCATCCGTTTTCTTCCCGGATATAAGGACCTTGCGCCCGGCCTCCGGCCTGCCTTTTTCTTTTGCCGCATCCAGTCTGAATTCCCCCGTGAACCGCGCCTGTGTGCAGAGATTCACACACACATAATATCCGCTCGGAATCGCGCTGAGATCACAGACATATTCCCTGTCATCCGCATTGTAAGTTACTGTTAAACCTTCCGTTTTGAATAAAGTCTCCATAAATATTTCCCCTTTCTTTTTTATATTTTACCGTACCGCAGGTTTTTCCTGCGGTCGGTTTTTAACTGTTTTCTGCTTCCTGTTTCTTCCTCACCGCCAAGAATACGCCGATCCCCATAACGATCACCAGCGCGCCGACCACGATAAACCACCACGGCCTCCACGCCTGCCCGGTCTTGGGGCTTTCCGCCTCCGCGGTGCTGTCTTTATCCGGGGTATCCGGCTGTTCAGGCTCGGTGGCATTGCCGCTTTCTTCCTCCCCGTCTATCGCGATCACATAATCCGATGCGTGGGTAAAGGCAAGGGATACGGTGCCGTCCTCTGCGACTGTGTCAGCGCAGATAAACTCAAGCTCCCCTATGCTTTGGTTATAGTGGTACAGGCTGGCGGTATATCCGGCGTTCTCTTTGCCAAGCCCTATGGAAAGCACCGCCTTAAAGCCGAACTCCCCTTCATGGGCGAGGCTGATCTGGATGCTGTAACGTTCCCCGGTAACGTTGTTCACGATATCCACCGGGATGGCATTTGTTTCTGTCTTTACGGAAAAGTCAATGTCGCCCGCCTTGTCCGTGATGACCTCCTTACCGTTTACGCTCCACAGGATGCCGCCGCCCATATCAAAGGTGACGGTGATGTCCCTGCCCCTGATGCTGTCAAAAATGTCTCCGGGGACCACCGTGGTTCCGTTCATATCCACGTTGATGGTGCTGCCTTCCTGCGCCTTTTCTTCCTC
>NZ_CAPDXS010000215.1:0-6204 GCF_948601915.1 uncultured Acetatifactor sp.
CAAATTTATCCTCCGGAAGATACTCCCGCATCACCTGCTTCAGCTGGGGGATATCCATGCAGAACTGCAGGGAGGGATAGAGCTTCACCTTGCTGTCCTCCTTTGTGTCGTTTTCATCCCAGGCCAGAAGGCTGAACCGCTTGAACAGCTTGAACGCCGCCCGGAACTCCGTGGGCGCCGGTTCTATCCCGTACACCTTACACTTATCGATCACGTCGCCCACTGTCACATAGATTTCCTCCGAAAAGCCCACCTTCTCCAGATAGAGCAGCCACAGCGCCAGAAGCATCTGCACCTGTTTTCCGTCGAAGACCACCAGATTGCTGCGCTTGATCCCCACCGTATCCAGATCCGCCTCGTTCTGCACCAGCATGGCCACCTTCAGCTTGTCCTCCACCACCACGTCATACCCTATCTTGCGCAGGAACGCAGAGACGTCATAGCAGTTGGACTCCACCGAAAGATACTGGTACAGCCTTTCGTCCCTGTCCTCTATGATAAAAGTGGCGTCCAGCAGCTTCCGGATGCATCTCTTAAACAGAAGCTCTTCCTCGTCCTTCATGTTCTCCAGAAAGTCAAATTCTCCCATATGATACCTCTATCGTCTCCTGATCTTCAGATTGGTCATCCTGGCAATGTCCGTCTCCACATAGCCGTCCATCAATTCCACCGTGTAAGGAAATTCCTCGATGCCGGAATACATCACAGCCGCGGCATAGAGCATGGCTTCCTCCCTGTCCGCCACCCTCTGCTCCCGGAGCTCCAGCTCCTTCCTCCCGGCCATCCTCCCGTCCAGGAAATGCCTGGCGCCGTCTATAGAAAAACGGTTTTTCGTACCGGACATCACCGCCTGGGTCAGCAGCTCCTTCTCCTCCCGGGAAATGTCCCAGAGCGGAAGGCCGATCTCCCCGCGATCCCGCTCCCTGGGCTTCCGTCTCTCATAAGACTTCCTGCCGATGTACTTTTGGGAAGAGACCCTCATGCAGCCTGCCGCCCGCTCCAGCGCCTGCTGCCTTTCCTCCTGTCCCATCCCTTTCAGGGCGCTGAGAAACCCGTCCAGAAGGGACTCCATCTCCACGCCGTTTCCCATCACCAGCATCATCCGGATGTTGGCCAGACGATAATAGGTATTGATCCTGGCGTCGATCAGCTCCATGTTCTCCTGGTATTCCACGCTGAGGAAATAGGAGAGCCTCGCCAGGACGGCCTGCACCTTCTCTCTGGCCTGTGCGCCCTCTATCTGGTGCACGGCGGCGCATTCCGCGGCCATTTTTTCAAATATCCGCCCCTCTTCTATGACGCGGAGCTTGTTCCGGATGAAGGAAAGCTGGCTTGGGATCAGACCGTTATTTTTCAGGAAGAAATAATCGTTGAAAAATTTGTCCAGCAGTTCGTCCTTCATCAAAAACTTTCCCACGCTGTTGGCGTCCTGGAGCTCCATCACCATCCGCATGATATTGGCGATGCTGTCTTTTAAGTCCAGCAGCTCGTTCTTCAATTCCTCCACATGGTCTGACAGGGGGTTCAGGATCGTGGAATAAGGCCGCTCCGCCCGGGCGGAATCCTCCTCAAAGCTTGCCTTCAGGATCTCGTACATGGAAAAAATGTGATTGGAAAGCGTCCCCTGGCTTCCCTTCTCACACATTTTCCGGAAAAATTCCATGATCCTCCGGCAGCTCATAGACACATTGGCCACATTTTCCCCGTTCCGCCCGATCTCCCGGGGGGTGACCCAGCCGCATTCCCGCAGATAGGCCATGATGGCAGAGGCGCTTCTGTCCGGCGCCTGTTGCTCCTGTCCTTCCCCCTGCTCATCCTGAAACACATATTTGCTGTTCCTCAGGTAGAGCGCCACGCAGTTCCTGGCGTCGGAATCGTACAGCACAGGGACTTCCCTGGACTTCTCGATCAGGGAAAGGATGCATTCATAATAGATCCTCCGGTTCTGGCTGCTCAGAGGATGGAAGAATTTCTCGTTGTCTACCAGTTCAAATATATCCATGTGGGTTCTTTTCCTTAGTTAGTAGTTTCTAATTTCTATGCACCTTATGTCTCGGATCCAACCGGATGACCTTATAATACCCGGCCTCAATGACCACATGTATCCTAAATACTTCCGTCACCTCATAATGATACACCTGCATTCCCCTGTAAGTGTCATCCGTATCCGGTTTGCGCGCAAATGCCCTGTCCACCTGGGTTACCGTCATCTGCGATATCTTGTTTAAAAAAGCCTGAAATTGTCTTACATTTTCCGGGGTCAGCTCCTTAAATGTATACCCGTTCTCCAAAGGGTACTTGAAACATAATTCAAAAGGTACCTCCCGGTTTTGTTTTTGTGTTAATTTCGCCATATCAATCGCCGCAGTGGATAGACTTATAATAGGATGCCATGGTGTGGGGAGAAATCACAACCGTACATCTTTCAGCCGGTTCATATCCCCTCCTTGCCTCCATCCAGGGCAATTCCCGATGTGACAGGGCTTCCAGGGCATTTCCCGTACTGTCGCCATAAGTTTCCCATACATCTTCCAATAACCGTATATCCTCAGGGTCAAAATGAGCCTTATTCCCACTTTTCATGCAGATGGTATCGTATCCAAATGCCTTGAACCGCTCCCACAGCGCAGGTGAAACCGGCCCATGTACCCATGCCTGGTAATCCGTATCCTCCAGGCGATACCCCTTCAATGCATATGCCCAGGCCTGGGCATAATAACAGAGTTTCTGAAGCTTTTTATGGGTCATATCGCTTTTGGATAAAAACCAGTTTGCCACATCGAAGATGGAATACTTCCCCGTCTCCTCCACTTCCATATCCTCTGTTTCCTCAGGGTCAATCAAAACATACCTTTCTGTATTCGTTGGAATCGCTGATGTCATGTAGGAATGATATGCATCATATGGCCATGGAGACATGGTGTTAAGTCTGATATCCTGAACCACGCTCATATATTACTTCCTCCTCTCCATTCCTCACCGAGACCTGGCCTCCCTCCGAGGCATGGTCATGCCTCCATCCCTCATAGCTTATGCTGTTCTGTATCGCCGTCTGGCCGTCCGGCATTTTCCCTCTCACCACGACCCCTTCTGTGGAAAAGTAATCCGCGCCCCCGACCACGCTCTCCAGTATGCACCTGCGGACAGCATAAGCGCCATTTACTTCCGTAATCAAAAACGGCTTGCCGAACAGCAACTCTTCATTTATGTCGTCATATATTCTCTTTATCAGTTCATATTGAAAAGCAGTGGGATTGACAATCTGAAGCCCTAACTCGTTCTTGGCTTCCCGCCTGTTGATGGTATAATCATGGCTCCCCGATTCACTGCATAAAAAGTCAATAATCTTCTTGATCTTTTCCGGCTCAGTGACCTGGTTCTGAAGCAGCTTTTCCGCCATCATCTGAATCTGGGCTTTTGAGCGATATACCTCGCCCAGCACAAGCGGATGCACAAAATCCGTCAGCTTTTCGAAGATGCTTGCCAGCGATGCCTCATCCTGAATTCCCAACTCATTTTTAGCGAACTCCAGATAGCCCTTTACAGCCTCCACGCTTACCGGAAAAATCCCTCCCTCAGGCCTTCTGGGATTCAAAGCGGTATACAGGCTTGGATCGATCGGCCCCAGCGTAGCCTGCTTGGTCATCACAATTTCATTCGCTCCCAAACTGATAATCGTACCCGCGCTGTGCGCCTTGTGGGGTATTATGACTTGAAGAAAATCCCCATACATCCTGAGCAGATTTACGATATTCCTTGCGGTTGAAGTATCCCCGCCCCGGGTATATAAAAAAAGCGAAATCCTCCCGCATGGCTTTATTTTATCTAAATGATCGATAAAATAATCAATTACATCGGGAGAGATCTGAGCGGCCATGTTCGGCCTGTCGCTTGTCACATAAACGAGAATCTTGCTGTGAAACTCTTTTTCAAGTTCTCTATAAAGTGCAACCCTGTCCCTATACATCCAATCCTATCCCCTCTTTTCCACACCTTCTCTGTCCCATGCCCTATTTATACTGCTTAACGATTTCACTTGCCGTGAAACCAGACTGCATAACGCTGACTGATTCAATCGCATGATTACATTAGGCAGCATTCAGCGTTATGCAGTATATGGACAGCGGCATCCACAGAAACCCCCGCCTTTCATCCATGGTGGTGCTGTCTGTGGCAGGAGGGTTTCTGAAAGCCTTCGCCGGATGCGCCAGACCACATATCACGCGGCTTTCCGGAACTCCTTTGAAACGGTTCCCCCACTTTTCCAGGTGCCGTCCTGCCCCAATGCCCGATTCTGCTTCCTGAAATTCCGAGAACCTATCTTTCTCTATGTTATGCGGTCACCAACCTTCATTCCCTCTTTCCATGTGCTTCCTGTGGATATTTTAGCATGCCCCCACAAATACCGCAATCGTTTTTTACAGCCGCTATTCCACAAAAGCCCGGGGAGGAGTATATCCCGAACCTGACAGACACCCCGGGACATATGGACTTCAACTATGAAGTCAGCCGCTCCCCGGCAGCCTGCGACGTTGCCATATTGGTGGACGCGGTGCAGGGCATCAAGACCCAGACCCTGGCCAATGTATACCTGCCCCTGAACCATGACCTGGACGTGATTCCCTCCGCAATGCCAGAAAAAGGCAATCCACCTTACAACAGATGAAACAACCGCATCAAACCCCAGACCCTGACCAATGTATAACTAATCCTGAATCATGACCTGGACGTGATTCCCTCCGCGACGCCCGAAAAAAACAATCCACCTCACAGCAGATGTAACAACCGCATCAAGTCCCAGACCATGGCCAATGTATACCTAATTCTGAATCATGACCTGGACATTATCCCCTCCGCAATGCCAGAAAAAGACAATCCGCCTCACAACAGATGAAACAACCGCAAAGTCGTATCCGGCCCCACGCTCCCCACCTGCCTGGCAACTTCCCCTCCCACAAACGAATTCCCCGAAACCCGCACGGCAAACAGCCTCTCCCCGAACATCGGCACAGCCCGCTCATTCACCACGCAGCAGGCCGCGTAAACCCCAGAATCCCACACCTCCTTCAACGTCCTCCCGGTATTGATCACCGAATCCACCAAAATCACATGCCTCGTCCCAGGCCGCATGAACTTCTCATGCTTCGGATCATACAGCCCGAACCTGCACCCCATAGCCAGATACATCCCCTCCGCGAAAAATATCCCCCCGCGCAGCACCGCCACAACCGTAGTCTCCTCCGGCTCAAACTGCCCGCTCTGCCCTATCTGCGCCCCCAGAAGCCTTCCCAGCTCCCTGTGCGCTTCCACCAGCCTGGGACCTGAAATGCCCGAGTCGGATTTCGTGATGGCAATCAGTCTCTCAACCTCTTCGTCCCTCTTCAATTCATACATAAATCAACCCCTCCATATCCTTTCCCCTGAGACTCCCGCTCACCGAGCCGTCCGGCCTTCTCACAAGATACCCGCAGTCCGCCTGCCGCAGCATATAGTAATCATTCATGCTGTCCCCGTAGGCTATGACCCTCTTCCCCGCCCTCTGCAGCATCTTCGCGATGAAGAACTTGGTCTCCGCGGCCATCTCCCTCCCGCCATAGAACGGAATCTGCAGCTCTCCCGCGATGAAGCGCCATATCCGCTCATGCCCGGATGTCAGCAGGAAAGCGTCGCCCGCAATGCCATCCAAGATCCTTTCATTCAGCCGGACAGGCATCTCCTTCAATTCCGGAACCGGATACCCCTCAAATTCCCTGTTCTGCTTCCACACCTGATATCCGGTGTAAAACTCCCCGTCAAAGACATGGGTTCTGTAGCCAAAGACCGCCTTGCTGCTGTCCTCCACGGCCAGCGTCCTGTCCCCGTCCAGCAATGTGACCGTATCCGTTCTGCTCCTCCCAAGAATCTCCTCCACACACCTTGCCGCAAAGGACACGCAGCTATAGCCCTCCCCAATCTCCCGGATGAATCCGATCACATCCGATATGTCCCCGAAAACATCCTCCGGCGGATTGTCAAGGACATAGAAATCCTTATCATGCTCATGGCAATACTGCCGCAGGCCGGCAATCTCCCTGTCCTGCCATGCCCCTATATCGTACTGCAGATAGTTCCGGTTCTTCCCGGAACCCTCCATCCGCGCCCGCAGCACAGCAGGCGACAGATACAGGTACAGGAAAATGTCATACAACTCCCCGTCCTCCTCTG
>NZ_CAPDXS010000216.1:0-6183 GCF_948601915.1 uncultured Acetatifactor sp.
TTCTTCATCCTATCATGGCGGCATTGAGCGTCACTTTTTTCAGGAAGTTCACATTGATAAAAGGGGCAGACATCTCTGCCCGCCCCTGTGTCGGAGGGTTCAGGTGCATCGGGCAATCTTCTCTTCCGCCTCCGCCACCATATCCTTTAGTCCCTCGGAAACCTCGATTTTCTGGTAATCGGCAAAGCACTTCGCCATGACTGCAAGCCTGCCGTTAACCTTTTCCAGCTTCGTGGAGCCCATGTCGCAGAACAGCCTATAGTCATCGAACAGGGCATCCTCCTCTATGAAGAACTCCCACCACTGCCTGAAATACCTGGTCAAGAAGCATCATGGCCAGCAGGCACCGCTGGTCATCGGAAGCTTTAAGCTGTGCAGGTTAAACTTATAAACTGTTATGCATCGCAGCACCATCTCTGGTGCCGCCTAAACATAAGAGATGTACGTCCATTACCGTGGGGTAGCCACAAAATACATTAACCGTTACAACGCATTATTCTCGATTGCATTCCGGTGTGCAAACAGCCTGGCAGACTCTCTGTTCCATTCTCTGTGTAACATTGGAAACGGCTGCTTTTGGCATGGTGTATACGATATTCACAACTACAACCTAGTAGTGCTGTGAAGCAATACCAACATATTTATTGACTAACACCGATTCTATTTATACTGCTTAACGATTTCACTTGCCGTGAAACCAGACTGCATAACGCTGGCTGGTTCAATCGCATGATTACATTAGGCAGGATTCAGCGTTATGCAGTATACCTTTCCCGCCATCTCCTTTTGAACCGGAGCGGCACATAGCTGCGCCACGCATCCCTCCGTGCCCCATAAGCCTTCACTCCGGAACCGAGACGCCCTCTTCGGACAGGTACCCCCTGGCCAGGGAACAAGCCCCCTCCACCACATTTCCCCCTTCCGCGTCGATGCCGCCCGTAAAGCCGACTACGACCACGTCTCCGACTGCGATGCCCTCGAACTCTATGTGGCGGCTGATCCGCACGTCGTCCAGATAGATTTTGAAGCGCATGCCCTCCTTTTCGTCAGAGCACAGTATGGTATCATCCACTAAAATATACCGATCCGTGATTTCGGCAAGGGTACCGGCAAGGGAGGATGTGTAGGGCTCCGGCTCGGCTTCGATACCGTTTTCGGCCGCGTAAGAGAAGATCCGCTCCGCGGCTTCCCTGCCGATCCGGAAGAGATAGGCATAATCGAATACGTTCGTCCAGATATAGCCGTCCTCCGTGACGCGGAACACCCCCTTGTAGACGCCCAGCGCGTCAGAGGTGGCGGTGAAGCTCAAGCTCCTGCCATTTTCGGTCCAGCCGTCATCCTTGATGAATTCAGCGCTTCTGCAGGCGTTCAGCACCTCCCAGACATATGCGTCATCCTTTAGCCTGAAATGCCCCTTTTCCTCATATCCGTCATATTCCGTAAAATGCTCCAGGGGCAGGGTACGCTCCAGCGAATAGTCGTCCAGCATCTGGCCCAGGTCTGCCGGAGGCGCATATCCGCCATGACCGAATACATAGTATCCCTCGTCCAGCTCTGCCGCCACGATTTTGTCTTCCGAAATCCCGATGACCCGATGCACCTCCACTGTCATATGATGCTCCTGGCCGGTATAGGCATCATAGCCCCCCACATCATATCTGCCCAGCGCATCGCCGACACGGGAGGCCGCGACAGGCCCTCTCGAAAGGAATTCCTCTCCGTCCATGGCCAGGGTAGTGTACTGCTCGGAAACCGTCTTATATTCCCAAGGCCATTCCATGGCAGACTCGCCTGCCGTGATATCCATATTTTTGTACTCCCGCGGAATCCCTCCTATGGAGACCCGGACGGAATCATCCTTCCGGGGAAGCTCTATCCCCGCAATGGCCAAAAGGGAGAGGCATGCCGCCGCGGCGCACCATCTCAGCCAGGCCGCCCTTCTCCTTTTCGGCATAGCGTCAGCCGCCTCTACATAGACAGAATCAATAAGCTCCATCTTGTCCAAAAGCTCGTTTCCCCTCATATCCAGTAGCCCTCCTTTTCAAGATACGCGCGAAGCTGATTGCGGCATCGAAAGAGCGTGGTCTTCACCTTGCTCTCCGACAGTGAAAAGCGTTGGGAGATGTGTGCAATGGAATCCAGATACCAGTACCGGCGTATGAAGATGTTCCTCTTCTCCTGGCCCAGCGTGCCGAGGAACCCGTTGATCGCTTCGCGGAGCGCCATGTCGTCCACGCGGCTTTCCACATCGTCCGGGGCCGGGATGCATTGCTCCATCTCCGCGCTGAGTTCACAGATGAATGCGCTTCGCTTCAGTCGGCTGCGGCTGCGGCAGCAGTTCAGGGAGATATGGCGGGTGATCCGCGCCAGAAAAGCGTAGAGATAGCTTCTGGGTTCGTGGGGCGGAATCGCGCTCCATGCTTCCATGTAAGTATCGTTTTCGCATTCTTCGGCAGTCTGTGGGTCATTGACAATCCCATAGGCCAAGGACCGCAGACGGTTCCCATATTTTTCAGATGTATGCCGCACGGCCGCCTCGTCGCGGCCCAGGTACAGGTCGATGATCTTGCTGTCCTCCAAGGCTCTCGCCCCCTTTCTCTTCCTGTCGGAATGCCTCTACCTTAATAAGCACCGTTCCGGGTGGAAAGGTTACCGGGTCTCCGGAATCTTTTCGTCATCAGCGCAAAGAGGGAATACCCGAAGATATCCCCTCCCTACATGTTGAATCACGCTACTATAGCCTATACAGAACTATCGTCCACCAAAACAGCGTACTGCTCAGAGATACCCTCGCGCCCTAAAAGATATGCTTTCATTTCATCTACGGACGCAAACCGGCTGAGCTGGAACGGCAGTATGGGGTCTGTTTTCTCAAAGAACAGGACTCCCTCATCCTCCTCGAACATAATGCCCGCATGGTAATTGAATACAGATTCGTCTTCAACGCTCCAGAGGGAAACCAAGTGCACCGACCCGCCCCCGAACACCGCGCCATTGCCCTGCCATGCCTGCAAAACGGTGTCCTCCACAGTGCCCTCCATCTGAATCCGCCTAAACAGGATATCGTATTTATAGGCTTCTTCCTTTAGGTACTCCGGAAGCTCGCGGGCTTCCTGCCTCTCACCTGAACTTTCCGTTTCCTGTGCCTGAAAGAAGCTGTGGTATAGCATAAAAGCCGCCTGTCGGCAGTTTATATCCTCGAATTCCTGCTGCGTGTATTGATTGATGGCATTCGTATAATCATAAATCTTCTGATAGCTCTTTGCGGTCTGCTGCCAGCCATTCACCAAAGCTTTTTTCGAAAAGGCGCCGCCAGAATAAATGCCCACATATTCCAACACTGCCTCCGCATCCCGATCCGGTATTCCGGCAGAAGCCATCAGTTCCGAGAACTCCGTCATGTCCTCCTCGGAAATCAGGTTGTTGTACTGATAACCCGCCCTGCCGCACGAAACAAAAGACAGCAAGAGAAAAATACCTGCCACCCCCGCTATGGCTGCTCTGCAAAGATATCTTTTCATACTATTCAGCCCCAACTCTTTCTCACCAGTCAGAGGAATGCTCCCAGGCCCCCGGCATTTCACCTGAATCACCGACAACCCACATTTGTTCCAATACCTTCCGGGACATCGGACAGACATTCCCATTGCTTATCAAAAGAATTCGCCCTAAATAGGTAACTTCCTTTTCCTTGACAAAAATAGCGCTTTCATCTTCCATAGCGCAGATAGGCAGATTCTGTTCCATGGAAATCTGCGACAAAATCTGCAGCAGCTCCCGGTTTTCCTGCGCTGCATGCGCCTTTATCGTAATATCGGCCAATCCCAGCCCCTCATAAGGCACATGGGATTCCCATATGTCCAGGGCCCGTTTTGCCATGTTGCCCGCGCCTGCGCTCACCCCTAAAACAGCAGCGGCGCTTTTGCGGATTCCATCCCATATGTCTTTGTCACGAATCAGCTGAAACTGCCGGACCCCATGGCCGCCCATCAGAAAGATGCAGGACGCCTCCTGAATAAGCCGCCTGGCATCATCCACAGCCGTCCTGTCGTCAATCACGCTGTATCGCCCAAAGGGCATGCCGCATTCCTCAAACATGGCATGCATTCCGGTGGAGTCGCTGTCATTCCTCTCATAATCGGATGGCCATGCGCTTACAAAAACAAGGCTATCCCGGACAGCCAGCTCTTCCCGGAGCCGTTCCGCAATGCCAACCGGAAAATGATGGGTCGGAAAACCGCTGAAAAAACCTAAAAATCGAGCACGCATCCCTGACCTAGCCCTCCCTGAAAAAATCTTCCGCCAATATTGCATACATTACCTTGTCAAATATTCCATTGTTGCATTTACATCCCTGCCGCAATGTCCCCTCCCACTTCATGCCGGCCTTTTCCTGCATTTTACCGGAAGCCGGATTTTCATTTGCATGCCAGGCATAGATTCGGTTCATCCCGACTTCTCGAAAGAAAAACTCGATGACCCTTTTGGTTGCCTCCGTCATCAGGCCCTGATTCCACCAGCTCCGCCCGATCTCACATGCTAATTCGACCTGGCGCAGCTCATCGTCCGGATGCATTCCGAAATATCGTCCGATCACTTCTCCGGTCTCCTTTAGCTGAATGGCCCAGCTATAGCGGTCACTCTTCTCATACGCGCTCAGCCAGTTGTGCGTGAACATATTTGCGTTCGTCATCACATCCGCGATACAGTTCATTGGCGCATAATTTGTCCATTTCCAGACTTCTGTATCATTCCAGCAATTATAATAAATCTGTTCCAGGTCTTCTTTTTGAAATCGCCGCAATATCAGACGCGGTGTCTCCAGATATACAGTTCCCTTATGCGTCATCGCTTCTCTCCTACCTCCTGGCAAAATGTCTTCAGCCATGTCTGGTCCCGCACAAGAATGTCCATGGGCGAAATGAGACGGACCTCTTCTCTGTCCCGGGGTGTACGGTTCTCAAGCATTTCCGGCAATATCAGGCCAGCCTTTCATAAGCTCCTTGAAATCATGAATCGAATCTCCTCCCAGAAACGATGCCCCTCTCTTTCTATGGCATATCTTCATTATACAAAAAGCTTCTCCTGTTTACAATAGAATTTTGATAATAGAATCTATCCTAAAAAAACTGTTCCGTCTTCTATGCATGTCAGACAGCGGAACAAGAAGCACATCAGGACAAGGTATTGAATGATATTGCCATGCGTGAAAATAATGAATTGGAGAAAAAATATGAAGTCAGATAGAAATTCTTAAAAACATATTGAAATAATTCCGTTTTCACCGCATAATCAATATCAGAGGGAGGAGTACAAAATGGCAGGCTGGATTGTAGCGCTGCGGCATGCTAAAAATCAAATAGAAAGCGAGGAATTACCCATGACATTAGCACAAGAAAGGACCTATACGATAGATGACATATACTCCCTGCCTGAGGGCCAGAGGGCGGAGCTGATTGACGGACGGATGTATATGATGGCTCCACCGATAAGGATTCACCAGAAGCTGGTTTCGCAATTTACCAAAATCATCGGGAACTACATCGACGCAAGGCATGGCACCTGTGAAGTCTATCCCGCCCCCTTCGCTGTATTTCTGAATGAAGACGACCTGAACTATTTGGAGCCGGATATCAGCGTCATATGCGACAGAGGCAAACTGAATGACAGGGGCTGCAGCGGAGCCCCGGACTGGGTAATCGAGATAACCTCCCCGTCTAACCCCCAAAACGATTATGGGATAAAATTATTCAAGTACCGCACTGCCGGCGTCAGGGAATACTGGATCGTGAACCCCCAAAAGAACACTGTCATGGTATATGACCTGGAGAATGAGGAAAAGTCGAACCAATATACTTTCGAGGATGATGTCCCGGTATGTATTTATGATGACTTAAGCATCAGGGTGTTAGATTTGTTATAAAAATGTTGCAACATCGCAACTCCCGCACCATGACAATATGATTAAAGAGCGCGGGATTGTATGACAAAGATAGAAGCACAGGGCAGGAAGGGTAAGGATACGGGAGCTTGACCTGGTCTTCAAATCCGGTTTCAAAATAAGGCACCAAAAGGCCGCAAACCCTTGATTTCACTGGTAAAATCCCGGATTTGCGGCTTCCATCAAAAAATCGGGGTGACAGGATTCGAACCTGCGACCTCCTGGTCCCAAACCAGGCGCTC
>NZ_CAPDXS010000217.1:0-6105 GCF_948601915.1 uncultured Acetatifactor sp.
CGCCATTGGCCAACTGCAGCCTGCCGCCCAGCTTCCCGGCCAGCAGGCTGCAGATATACAGCCCCAGGCCGAAATGGGACGAGGACGCGGGCTTTCCCCTGTCCCCTCTGTAGTAAGGGGCAAAGGCATTCTGCAGGTCTTTCGGCGTAAACCCCACGCCGTCGTCCGCCACCTGGAGAACCAGAAAGTCCTGCTCCCTGTAAAGCCGGATACGGATGCGCTCCCTTGCGTAACGGGCAGCGTTGGAGAGAAGGTTCTCATAAATCTGGGAGAAGGCCTCCCTGTCCATCCACAATTCCTGCTCCTGCAGCTCGAAGCGGATTGCGGTCTCCACGCCTTTTGCGCCACCCATGGCTGCCTTTTCCCGGGGAAAGAGGGATGCGGCGGTCTCTTCCAGCAGCTCTTCCAAGGCTTTCGCCGAAACCGCCCTCAGGCAGGGGGCGTAGTCCTCCAGCCTGCGCAGGGAATTCATGGTGTCCAGATAGGAATTCATGCGCGTGACCTGATTGGAGATGGCCTGAAGGTCGGAGAGGATTTCCGGATCGGCATCCTGCTGGCCGGCCGTCAGGGTATCCAGGAGAAGGTCCGTGTGCCCCTGCAGCACGGTGAGGGGCGTGCGCAGGTCGTGGGCGAAGGCTGCGTTCAGCCGTTTGCGCTCCTCTACGGCATTCCACATCTTCCGGTTGTTCTGCTCCAGCTCCCCACGCATGGACTCAAAGGCCTGACAGAGCCTGCCCAGCTCGTCCGTGCCTTGATAGTCAATCTGGAAGTTCAGGTCATTCTCGGCAATCTTCCGGGCGGCCTGGTTCAGGACCTGGAGAGGCTTCTTCATTTTCCAGAGGTAGAAGACCAGGGAAAACAGGCAGAGGCAGAGGGAATACCACAGAATGGCCGCCATATTGTCCAGGCTCTCATAGAAGTCATACTTTTTCCGCTCCTCCTCGGGCAGCATGGCTTCCTCGAAGGGAATCAGGCCCAACTCTGCTATGGAAGCTTCCTCGAAGGGAACCATCTTCAGCTCTTGCCCAGCATCCAGGGTGGAAGCGTCATCCTCTGGCAAAGCCTTCCTGGACGGGCCGGCTTCCGGCTCTGTCATGGATGAATCCGACTGTTGCTCCTGTTCCGAGAGCGCTTCCTGAGGGGGTATGGCTGCCAGTTCCACGTAGCCTGCGGCAATCTCTCCCTTGTTCTTCTGAGCGAACCACATGGTGGCTCTGGTGAGGGAGAGGGCGCAGAGCAGAGCGGCCATGCCGCAGAGCACGAAGGCGGCGGGTATGGGAATCTGTCGAAGCTTCTTCTTTATCCTATCCATTTATATCCAATCCCCCAGACTGTCTCTATGCATGGCCCGCATCCGGCAGCGGCAAGTTTCTGGCGTATCTTGCGGATGTGTTCCATGATTACAGCATCGTCTCCGCTGCCCTCCAGCCCCCAGACCCTGTCGTAAATCCTGCCCCGCTCGAAGGTCTGGCCGCGGTTTAAGGACAGCAGCCGGATGATTTCAAATTCCTTGCGGTTGAAGCGTATCTGCTCCCCGCGGACATCGATCTCCCGGGCGGAGTAATCGATGGTCATATCGCCGAAGACCTTCCGCTGTATCTGCTTTTCCCGGCGCTCCCTGCGCAGATGGGCCTCGATGCGGGCGCTCAGCTCCGGCAGGGAGAAGGGCTTCACGATGTAATCGTCCCCGCCTGCGGAAAACCCCTCTACCTTATCCGCGTCTTGGTCCCTGGCGGTCAGGAAGAGGATGGGGCAGGAGACCCTGTCCCGGATGGCCCTGCAGACCTCGATGCCGTCTATCTGGGGCATATTGATGTCCAGCAGGATCAGGTCCGGCTGGCTTTCCGCCATGCGCATGGCCTCGGCGCCGTCCAGGCAATAGTCCGCGATGTAGGATCTCCGCTGCAGGAAACGCTGGAGCATGGACGCCACCTCTATCTCGTCATCGACAATTAATATACGGTATGACATATGATTTTCACCTCTCCTAGATTTTTAGTTTACACCACTCTTTGGTGTCCTGCAAGGCTGCCGGAAATATTTTGGCATGCAAAAGCATAAAAAAGATAGAAAACTGTACGCCCGAATGATATAATTTTAATAATATGGATATCGGTGCACCACATTTTATTTCCATACGACATAAAAAAACAGGAGGAGCGATAGCGTGATAATCGGGGCTGGCGGCCAGCGGCCTCATCTATGAGCTGTTCGGCATGGAGAGCAGCCCTATCGGAAAGAGAGAGAAGGAGGAAATCATGCAGAACCCATCCATTGAATCCTATTTGAACTGCAACTTTACATGCCAGTGCGGGCGGACGCACAAATCCCTGTTTGCCCACTATATTTTCGAGCCAGGCGCTATCGAAAGGCTGCCGGCGCTTTTGGTGCAGCTGGGCTACACAAGGCCCTATCTGATCTCCGACACCCATACAGACAGCATCCGCTACGGCAAGGAGCTGCGGGACCGGTATACCATCCTGCAGCTGATGTGGGATATCGACAGGCTGGAGGCAGAGGCCGGGAGGCTGGTGGAGAAGTATTGTGGCCAGGGAAGCGTGTAGGCATACGACAGCCTGTACAGGGAATACAGGACACTGCACGACTGCTTCGGCACAGGGGGCAATGAAGTGACGCATCGATTAAGAGGGCTTGGGTGACGGAGGGCCAGAGGAGAACATGAGCAGAAATCTTATTATTTTTACGGACAGCGGAGATACCATCATCGATGAGGGGACGCAGATATTTGACGAGAGGGGCATCGTCGTCAGTGCAGACCCCATTCCGGGCGCAGGAGAGGTGCTAAGGCAGCTGAAGGAAGAGGGATACCGCATTGCACTTGTGGCGGACGGAGCGTGGGAATCCTTTCAGAACGTGTACAGGGAAAATGGTCTGGCAGACTGCTTTGAGGAGTGGATCGTCTCGGAGACAGTGGGAGAGCAGAAGCCTGCCAGAGCCATGTTCGATGCCGCCATGGAGAAGATGGGGCTGACCGAGGCCCACAAGCCCTTTATCGTCATGATTGGCAATAATCTGAGTAGGGACGTGGCGGGAGCCAACCGGTACGGAATCACCTCTGTGTGGCTGGACTGGTCTCCTAGATATTTCCATACCCCACAGGAGCCGGACTGGCAGCCCGACTACAGGGTAAAAACTCCTGAAGAGCTGAGGCTGCTTATTCGGCAGCTGGAGGAAGGCTGCGTCAGAAAGAGGGAGCTGGCGGACAGGATTGCCTGTAAGATTCACAGGATGGCGGAGGCTTTTTCGAAGATTTTGTATGAGCCGGATGATTCGTTCCTGAAAAATATGGAGGGGCATAATCTGGCTGGGGACGATATCTCCAGGTATCGGTTCTGGGAGTGGACCCAGGGAGTGGGCCTGTTCGGGCTGTGGAAGTTGTATAGCTATGAGAAAAAGGATTCTTATCTGGAAATCCTGAAAGCATATTATGACAGACAGATTGAGACAGGGTTCCCGGCGCTGAACGTGAATACGGCGGCCCCCTATCTCGCCATGTCCTTCCTGGCGGAGCACACCGGGGAGGAGAGATATATGGGGCCCTGCGTGGAGGCGGCGGAGGAGATCATGGCATCCTTCCCAAGGACAAAAGAGGGAGGATTCCAGCACAGGACCTCGGACAGCGTCAATGAGGGGGAGCTTTGGGACGACACCCTCTATATGACCGTGCTCTTTTTGGCCAATATGGGGCGCATCCTGAAAAATGAGGAGATGAAGGCGGAGGCGGAATATCAGTTCCTGCTGCATGAAAAATACCTCTGCGACAAGGCCAGCGGACTGTGGTACCATGGCTGGAGCTTCCTGGAGGAGAGCAACTTTGCAGGGGCATTCTGGGGCAGGGGGAACTGCTGGATCACCATGGCCATTCCGGAATATCTGGCAATGGACGTATGCAGCAGACCGGTGAGGAGGATGCTGCGGAATGCGCTCCGGGCGCAGATTGAAGGCCTGAGGAGGCATCAGGCGGAGAACGGCATGTGGCATACCCTGATCGACGATTCTGACTCCTATGTGGAGGCAAGCGCCACCTGCGGGTTCGCATACGGTATTCTGAAGGCAGTGAAGGACGGGCTGGTGGAGAAATCCTGCCTGGAGGCGGCTGCCAGGGCAGTGGAGCCGATTTTGGGCTGCATAACGAAAGACGGCGTGGTGGAACAGGTGTCCTACGGGACTCCCATGGGGCGGGTCTCAAAGGAGTTCTATAAGGGAATCGAGCGAAAGCCCATGCCCTACGGCCAGGCGCTGGCAATTCTGTTCCTGATGGAGTACAGGACGATGCTTTGACCGGGATATGGGGCTTCGGAGAGGGAGGCGGACATGGAGAGACATTACCAGAGAATGATTCAGGATACACAGGACAGGGTGGCGAGATCCCTGCAGATACAGATTCTTGAGAAGGACAGCCCGAGATATGGAGGATTCGCGGATCCCGACGGAATCGTGCAGGCCAAGTTCGCAATCTACCGGACAGCAAGCATGATAGCTGCCTATTGTAATGAGGACACCTGCTATTATCAGGACGGGCGGGTACTGGACAGTATCCTGAAAGGGCTGGATTATGTCATGAGCGTCCAGCATGACAATGGGCTGTTCGATTATGTTACCTGCAACTTTTTCTCCGCGCCGGATACGGCGTTCTGCGTGAAGAAGCTGCTGCCCGTGTATCAGTATCTGAGAGGCAGACGGGACGGAGAAGGCGGGCAGGAGGATGGGAGCGGTAAGCAGGAGGGGAACCCTGCGGAGCTGACTGTCCATGAGGGCAGCATCCTGGAAAAGGTGGAGCATATCCTGAGGCAGGGGGCACAGGGCCTTTTGCAGGGAGGCTTTCACACGCCCAACCACCGCTGGGCCATTGCGTCCGTTTTGATGGCCTGCAGCAGGCTCTTTGGCAGCAGGGAGATGGAGGAAGCAGCCCTTTCCTATCTGAGGGAAGGCATCGACTGTAATGAAGACGGTGAATTCGCTGAGAAATCGGCAGGAAATTATAACAGGATCAATAATGACGCCATGATCATGCTGTCCGAGGCCACAGGGGACTGCTCCTATGAGCAGCATGCCGTCCGCAACCTGCGGATGATGCTGACCTACTGGGAGCCGGACGACAGCATCTTCACGGCCAATTCCACCCGCTTTGACAGGGACAGGCTGATTTATCCGAAGGACTATTACATGGAATACCTGAAGATGGGCATGAAATACGGGATACCGGAGTTCCTTCAGATGTGCAATACGATTTTTGAGATTGCGGACAGGCGGCGCATCGCTTCCCCGGATGCCCTGATCTGGTTCATGCTGTGCCCGGCGTACCGGAGGCTGGAGTATCAGGGGAGCTACCGCCGTCCTGATTTTGACCGTTTCTACCAGGAGTCCGGCATCGCCAGGGGGCAGCGGGGGAGGTTCACCTATACGCTGATGAACGGGAAATCCGATTTCCTCTATTTCCACAACGGGACTATGAAGCTGGGGATGAAGGTGGCGGGGAGCTTCTGCGAGCATCGGGCGTTCAAGAGCGACAGGATGGAGCGGGCATCCTGGGGAGAATACCATCTGAGCCAGACCATGCGGGGCTGGTACTATCTTCCCTTCGCCCAGAAGCCGCCTGTCAGCGACTGGTGGAGGATGGACAATGCTTCCAGGGATAAGTTAATGGGGCCGGACATGCAGGTCGATGTCTGGGTGAAGGAGACTGAGGGCGGGCTGGATGTGAGGGTGAAGACATCCGGCGTGGAGGGGGCTCCATGGAGGATTGAGCTGGCATTCACAGGTGTGGAGTTCCTGACAAATGAGTATGTGCACCTGCCGCTGACGGGAAGCGAGGCAGTGGTGGTGAAGCAGGGGTATACGGAACTCGGAAATGAGAGGGACGCCCTGATTGTGGGGCCCTGCTTCGGCGGGCATCGCTTTATCCAGGGAAAAGAGGACAGCGAGGCAAAGATACCCGGGGCTGCCACCGTTTATCTTACCGATTATACCCCTTTCGACCATGAGATACGGATTCGGGATAAGATGGCAGGGAACGGCGGCACCGGCGGGGAAAAGCCCTGACGGAGGCCTCATAGACATAATCCCCATCGCCTGTAGATCGGA
>NZ_CAPDXS010000218.1:0-5938 GCF_948601915.1 uncultured Acetatifactor sp.
CATGGGCTGCGGGCTTCCCTGTCCTGGCTCCGGCGCCTCTTGTGGCACAGCGGCTGCTGGTTGCGTCCTGCTTTGCCATGTCGGGAAACATCAGCGCGCTTTTGACAAAAGACATTGTATCCGCGTATGCGATTCCCGTTGTATTTGTTTTTGCGCTTTCCATGTTTCGCTGGCGCTTTTTCTTTGACGCCACATATATGGATCCGATGATGTGGTTATCCGCTGAGGGAATTGCGATACCTTTTGCGATTCTGTCTTTTTTATTGCTGACGGCGATTTCCCTGCTGTTGACGACATGGGAGGTACGAAACTATGTGTAAGGCGGATCGGATCTGTAGCTGCACCCAATGGAATTTATACAGCATGCGGAAAAATCCGCGCATTTTCTGCGGCTTTCTGTTAGGGTTCTGCCTATGCTATTTTCTGATGCAGCGAATCATGGAGTGCTCGGTGCTGTTCCATACCGATATCCAAATCTTTGAGCTGTTCATATGGTGCTTTGCGGATTCCGACAGCATCCTGTTCGTCTCGCTGGCAATATTGCTGTTCCTTTTTCAGATCCCGCGATTGGATACGCCTGCCTGTTATCTGATTTTCAGGAAAGGCAAGGCAGATTGGCTTCTGGGACAGGTGCTGATGTCTGTCCTCATAAGCCTTGCCTATACCATGTTCCTTTTGGGCTCGTCCATGCTTCTCGCCCTGGGTGGCAGCAATGTGGTCTGGGGCAACCAATGGAGCGACACGGCCACGACCCTCAGCTTTGCGCCGGAAAATTTCGAGGTGGCGCTTACAGTCGTAAGGAAAACAATAAAATTGACAACGCCATATGATTGCGCCGCAACGATATTTTTCCTGATGGCACAATATATTTTGTTTTTGACGCTGCTCAACCTTATTTTTTCACTGATATCCGGAAAAAAAGCAGGTATCGTCGCGGTGATTGTTGTCAGCCTGTACGCCTATTTGCTGAACCCGGATAAGCTGACAGCTCTGCTTCATGTGCCGGAGGAGGTAAGATATGTGGCAAATGTGATCGTGGCGTGGATTTCGCCCCTGAATCATGCCACCTATGCGATGCACAGATTCGGATACGGAAACTTTCCCAGCATTCTGCAATCGCACATGGTCTTCGGAATCATCAATCTCGGATTGCTGCTCGGCTCCTGGTTCAGCGTGAAAAAAACGGAACGAATCTTTTTAGGAGGCTCTCATGATTAATGCAATAGAAGTAAAGGCGCTCTCAAAATCCTTTGGCAAGGAGAATGTATTGACAGACATCAATGTATCATTTGAGACGGGAAAGATCCATGGCATCATAGGGCGCAACGGGTCCGGGAAGACGGTTTTCATGAAATGCATCCTGGGATTCTTAAAGCCCACTTCGGGAAGCGTCCGGGTTTTTGGAAAAACCATCGGAAAAGATGTGGATTTTGCGCCCGATACCGGCATGATGATCGAGACGCCCGGATTCATCACCACGGAAAGCGGCAGCAATAACCTGAAATGGCTTTTGGGCCTGAGAGGCAGAAAAGACGTTGATGTCTGTTCCTGCATGAATCTGGTGGGCCTAGACGGAAAATCAAAAAAGCATGTCGGAAAATATTCGCTGGGTATGAGGCAGCGGCTGGGCATCGCGCAGGCCATTATGGAGAATCCCAGACTCCTGATTCTGGATGAACCCATGAATGGGCTGGATAACAGAGGGGTGGAAGATATGCGCCGATTATTCGCCACATTAAAGGAACAGGGGGTGACTATATTGCTGTCTTCGCACAATCCCCTGGATATTTCTACGCTATGCGATACGGTATGCGAGATGGACAGCGGGAAAATCCTATAGCTTTCCGCTGGGAAACTTTTGAAAAAACCCGCCCCGGAATATTGATTTTATGCAATAAAGAAAGTATAATGTCATAAGTCGGTGGAAACATAGGAGCAGACATGGAGCAGTTATGGAACAGAAGACCGGGAACCAGCGTTATTGCAGAAAGTGCCTCACCAGGGACATGGTAGGAAAGGAAGAATACTTCCGCTCCCTGCGGGAGTACATCGCGAACCTGGATCCGGAGATCAAAGCGGACGAGGCGCTGTACGAGGAAAGGCTGGCGGTCTGCAAGGAGTGCGACCTTCTGCTGGAGGGGATGTGCCGTATCTGCGGCTGCTATGTGGAGCTTCGGGCGGTGGTGGCGAAGAACATCTGCCCCAGAAAGAAATGGTAGGAACATGACGAAAAGAGAATTTTTAGAGTCGCTGCGCCTGGCGCTTGGCGGCAGGGTGACCTCTGCGCAGCTTACGGAGAACCTGGAATACTACGAGGATTACATCAATACCGAGACCCGGAAAGGAAGGGAGGAGGGGGAGGTGCTCTCGGAGCTGGGAGACCCGCGGCTCATTGCCCGGACCATCGTGGAGACCGGAGGCGGCAGCAGACGGTCATCCGGGCGTGGAGAGGCGGGCGCGTGGTCTGAGGGCAGCCGGACCGGGCAGTACACGGAATACGCCGAATACGGGGAGGACAGCGGATGGTCCGGCCGGGAGGCCCAGCCCCAGGGGCCCCTGGGCCGGGGCAGGGTCAGCCTGCTTGCCAGGGTTCCCCTATGGGCGTGGCTGATTCTGGCGCTGCTGGTGGTGGTATTGATTCTGAGCGCCATATTCTCCGTGATCACGGCCCTTCTGCCCATATTGCTGCCCATTTTGGGCGTGCTTTTCCTGGTAAAGGTGTTCCGGGACTGGATGAATTAAAAAATTGGAAATCACATGCATATTTTTTCAGAAATCCTCTCATACTACTGCTGTAACTGAAAATACGGAACCGCCTGAGACTTACGCTTCCCGGAACCGCGCAACCCACGTTTCCCGGAATCGCAGGGAGAAGGGGATTCCGGCAGAAGCGCCGCAGAAGGCGGCAGGATGTGAGGAAAGAAATGGACAACAATAAGTACAACAACGCCAACAATTCTGAGAACTGCAAGAACAGCCAGAACCAGAATCAGAACAACAACCAGAACAAGAACCAGAACAACAATCAGAGCAAGAACCAGAACAACAACCAGAGCAAGAACCAGAACAACCAGGACAATAACTACTAAGTCCTTTCTGGCGGCAGGGGCGCTGCACTGCATGGTACAGTGCCCCTGTCTACATAGAAGAGCGGCATGGAAGAGCTGTATAGTAAAACTGTGTATAGTAAAATTGTATAGAAAAGCGCCTATGGAAGAGCTTCATAGAAAAGCAGCAGATATAGGAGCATCAGATACAAAAAAGCAGCATATCAGGATGGAAGCCGCGTTGGGCGCGGGATGAGGGGAGAAATGCGGAAATTTGAATTGATCGTTCCCTGCCACTTTGGCATGGAAGCAGTGCTGAAACGGGAAATCGACGACCTGGGTTACGACATCTCGGAGGTGGTGGACGGCAGGGTGACCTTTCTGGGAGACGAGGAGGCCCTGTGCCGGGCCAACATCTTCCTGCGGAGCGCGGAGCGGGTGCTGATCAAAATCGGCAGCTTCCACGCGGAGAGCTTCGAGGAGCTGTTCGAGGGGACGAAGGCCCTCCCCTGGGAGGAATACATACCGGAGGACGGCAGATTCTGGGTGACCAAGGCGGCCAGCGTGAAATCCAGGCTGTTCAGCCCCTCGGATATCCAGTCTGTCATGAAGAAGGCAATGGTAGAGCGTCTGAAAGGAATCTATCATGTAAACTGGTTCCAGGAGGACGGCGCGGAGTTTCCCATCCGGGTCTTCCTGATGAAGGACCAGGTCACGGTGGGGCTGGACAGCACGGGGGTGTCCCTGCACAAGAGGGGATACCGCAAGCTGGTGGCCCAGGCCCCCATCGCGGAGAACCTGGCGGCGGCCATGATTATGTTGACTCCCTGGAACGGGGAGCGGGTGCTGGTGGATCCTTTCTGCGGCAGCGGCACCATCCCCATCGAGGCGGCCATGATGGCGGCGAACATCGCGCCGGGGATGAATCGGGACTTCACGGCGGAGGACTGGCCATATGTGGTCGGCAAAGGTCTGTGGCAGGATGCCCAGGAGGAGGCCGAGGACCTGGTGAACCTGGAGATAGAGACGGACATACAGGGGTATGACATCGATGACCACATGGTGGAGATTGCCAGGGAGAACGCGAAGCGGGCTGGGGTGGAGAAGCTCATCCATTTCCAGAGGCGGGACGTGGCCCAGTTGAGCCATCCGAAGAAGTACGGCTTTATCATCACCAACCCGCCCTACGGGGAGAGGCTCCGCGACAAGGAGGAGATGCCCGGGCTGTACCGGACAATCGGGGAGCGGTTCCGGCTGCTGGATACCTGGAGCATGTACCTGATATCCGCCTATGAGGGCGCGGAGCGGGACATCGGGCGCAAGGCGGACAGGAACCGAAAAATCTACAACGGCATGATGAAGGCTTACTACTACCAGTTCCTGGGGCCCAAGCCGCCCAGGGCGAAGCAGTAGCGGCAAGGGAATGGGGTAAAGCTATGAGATTTGGGGCCCAAAATGAGCCTGAAAGTTGGCGGGAGGCAGAAAGATGAAGACAGGAATGTCGTCCTGGCGCGGAGCGGGCAGTCTGGCATCTCGATGGCAGGGCGGAGCGGGAAAATAAAGAGGGAATGAAGACAGAAAAGCCGTCCCGATGCGGAGCGGGCAGCCGAGCATACCGATGGCAGGGCAGTGTGGAAAAATATGAAAAAAAGGATAAGAGGATGAAATGGAACGATTGATATTCGCCACGGGAAACGAAGGGAAGATGCGGGAAATCAGGGATATCCTGGCCGATACATATCCGGAGATTCTCTCCATGAAGGAGGCCGGAATCCGGACGGAGGTAGCGGAGGACGGGAAGACCTATGAGGAGAACGCTCTGATCAAGGCCAGGGCGGTGGCTGCTCAGGCGGGCGAGCTGGTTCTGGCCGACGACTCGGGACTGGAGATTGACTGGCTGGGAAAGGAGCCGGGAGTCTATTCCGCCAGGTATCTGGGGGAGGACACCTCCTACCGCATCAAGAACGCGGATCTGATCAGGCGGCTGGAGGGCGTTCCGGAGGAAGAGCGCACGGCCAGGTTCGTCTGCGCCATCGCCGCGGTGCTGCCGGACGGCAGGGAGCTGACGGTGCGGGCCACGATAGAGGGGCGCATCGGCTATGAGGAGAAGGGGGAAAACGGCTTCGGATACGACCCTATCTTCTATGTGCCGGAGCTGGGAAAGACCACGGCGGAGCTGACGGAGGCGGAGAAGAACTTGGTGAGCCACAGGGGCAAGGCGCTGCGGCTGATGAAGGAGGAACTGGCGAAGCTATGAAGGTGCTGATAGTCAGTGATACCCACAGGAAAAACGACAATTATTTCAAGGCCCTGGAGCTTGTGGAGCCGGATTTGGTGAT
This sequence comes from uncultured Acetatifactor sp., assembly GCF_948601915.1. Classification (NCBI taxonomy): domain Bacteria; kingdom Bacillati; phylum Bacillota; class Clostridia; order Lachnospirales; family Lachnospiraceae; genus Acetatifactor; species uncultured Acetatifactor sp. The sequence goes on from NZ_CAPDXS010000218.1 coordinate 5,387, forward strand.
CCACTGCGGGGACGCGGAGGGGGCCGAGTACGTCCTGACCAACGCGGCGGCCTGCCCGGTGCAGATCGTGCTGGGGAACAACGATTTCTTCTCCTACCTGCCTAGGGAGCTGGAGCTGGAACTGGGCTCCTTTCGGGTATGGGTGACCCACGGGCATAACTATTATGTGTCCATGGGCAGCGAGGTCATCAAGAGGGAGGCCAGGGCCAGGGGCTTCGACATCGTGATGTACGGGCACACCCACAAGCCATCGGTGGACAGACAGGGCGGCGTCATAGCCGTGAACCCCGGGAGCTTGTCCTACCCCAGGCAGGAGGGGCGGCGGCCGTCCTATGTGGTCATGGAGGTGGAGGGGGAAAGGGCGGATTTTGCCATTGAATATCTGTAAATCCCTTGACAGGGAAGGCTGTTTTGGGATATAATGGGCACGTTGCAGGAGTTGCGCCACGGGATGCGGAGCGGAGGCCTGCGGCATCTCGGGGTGTGGCTCAGCTTGGCTAGAGCGCCTGGTTTGGGACCAGGAGGTCGCAGGTTCGAATCCTGTCACCCCGA
>NZ_CAPDXS010000219.1:0-5870 GCF_948601915.1 uncultured Acetatifactor sp.
AAGTGGGCATGCTTGCATGCACATTTGACGAATGCCGCGAGGGTCAAATACCCCGCTGCTCTGCAGCGCTGCAAGATTGATACCCCGTTGCTTGCAGCGGGGTATTTGATTGCCGCAATGGCCTGCAGGTCTGACTGTCAGCTCTCCTTGCCCGTTTCTTCATAATAAGGCGTCCGGCAGCCAACCGGATTTTTTCAGTAAATAGAAATCTCCTTCAGGAACACTTCGTCCCTGGCGGCCGTAATCTTGACCAGCAGCTTGTCGATTTTCTCCCCGCTGTCGTCTAAGAGCCTGTTCTGCTCCGCGAAGGGGTCTGTCAGCGCGCAGATCTTCCTGTTTCCGATCACGGTTCCCTGGAAGAGGGGGAACTGGCCGCCGCTGGAAAACATGGCTTCTACCCGGAAGCTCTCCACCCTCTGCCCTCTGGCGATGTCCTCTTTCAGCTCCACGTACTTCACCTGGGACACGGGTTTCTCCAGGGTCACCAGGTATTCCGGCTGGGTGGGGTGTCCGGTATCCAGCTTCTCCACCTTTCCGGGGATGGGATGGCCGAATTCCCTGTCCAGCAGCTCCCGGAATTCCCGAAGCCTCTTCACGTCCCTCTCGTCCAGCAGTCCGTCTCTGGTGGGCGGGATGTTCAGGTTCAGGCAGGCGTTGCCGCCCACGGAGCTTAAGTATATCTGGAAAAGCTTCTCCAGGGACTTGGGCTCCTCCTCCCTGTGCCAGAACCATCCGGGGCGGATGGAGGTGTCCATCTCCGAGGGAGCGAAGGCAAGCCCCCTGGAATACAGGATGCTGCTCATGCTGCCGATGAAGCTGTCCGTATTGTAGAGGTAGGACAGATCCCCCTCTGCCGCCATAGGGCCGGGGCCTGTCTGCCGCTCCGCGAAATAGCACAGCTCGCCGGGAACCACAGCCCATTCGGAAAACCTTCCCGTGCCGGCTTCGTTGCCGCACCAGCGCACGTCCGGCCCTCTGTCATAGAAGATAACGGCATTCGGCTGATACTTCCTCACCAGCTCTATGTAGCGCGGGAAATCGTATTCCTGCTTCTTCCCGTCCGGTCCCTCCCCGCAGGCCCCGTCGAACCAGATGCAGAACAGCTCGCCGTACTGTGTGAGCAGCTCCTCCAGTTGGTTGCAATAGTAATCATTGTAGGACGGCGTACCGTAATGGGCGCTGTTCCTGTCCCAGGGGGAGAGATAGACCCCGAAGCGCAGGCCCTCCTCCTTACAGGCCTGGGCCGCCTCCCCTACCACGTCCCTCTTGCAGGGGGAATTCTTCACGCTGTGCTCCGTGTACTTGGAGGGCCACAGGCAGAACCCGTCGTGGTGCTTGGCCGTCAGTATCATGCCCTTCATCCCGGCTTCCCGCACTGTCCTGGCCCACTGGCGGCAGTCCAGCTTCTCCGGATTGAAGATGCTCTCGTCTTCCGTCCCGTCTCCCCACTCCCTGTCGGTGTAGGTGTTCACGCCGAAATGCATGAATGCGTAGAAGCCCGTGTCGAACCACGCAAGCTGCCTCTTTGACGGGACCACTCCCGCTGCCTCTTTCAGAAAATCAATCATACGCTTGCCTCCTTGCTGTCTCTATCCTCTTTTGTAGGTTACTCTGCTTTTATCCTCATGGCGCTCCGGTTCATGCTATGCCTGCCCTCTGGAGCATCTCCGAGTGGCTGGCCACCACCTTCTTCAGCAGGGCCACGTCCTCGTATGTCTGTTCCATCCTGTCCGCATGGTCTTTATAGCGCTGGTATGTGCTTGTATAGCAGGCCTCGATGTCGTTCAGGCGGGGCATGATTATGTTCTCCTGGAACAGCTTTATCTGATGTATTTCGGTTTTTAAAGTATCTACTTCGGCTTTCAGGCCATCTACTTCGGCTTTCAGGCCCTTCACTTCGCCTTTCAGGCCATCTACTTTGGCTTTCAGGCCATCTACTTCGGCTTTCAGGCCCTTCACTTCGCCTTTCAAATCCTTCACTTCGGCTTTCAAGACCTTCAGTTCATGCTCGATTGGCTTCAGTCTCGCGTCCAGCTTCCTATCCAGCATCTCCTCCATCATCTGCGATATGGCCAACAGATCCTCTGCCGTCAATGTCATAGTTCTACCTCCTTCGTCTGATAAAAATGTTCCGTCTTTTCCCTTGTCTGCAGGAAAAGCCGGATTCCCTTCTCCTGCCTTTATCGATTGTGTCCTGAGGATAAAAGCATAGATTTTCTCAAATTTCGGAGACAAGGCAAATCTGCCCTTGTCATGATAAAAGAGAGAACTGATTTGGCACGGGAGTCGTCCCGCCATATGTCCATTCTAACATATCAGGCCCATTTGTCAACGGATTTTTGAAAAAAAGACCCGCGGCCGTAAACCGCAGGTCTTTTTCCTGTATCCTCATGATCCGTCCCTTCAGGGAATCCTTACGCCTGGCCCTCCACGCGGATGCCGAAGGCAAAGGTGAATTCCTCCTCCAGAAACTGGTACTGCTTCTCGGGCCCCGGGCCGCAGCTGTTGGAGCCGATGCCGTCCTGGGTGTAGTCGATGCACAGCACGGTGTGGCCGCTGGGGACAAGCTCAAAGTTATGGGCTTTCTCCGTCAGCTCCTCCTGGGTATAGCGGGAAGCGTTGAAGGAGAAGGGCTTTTCGGCGGCCACGGAGAGCTTCACGTTCTCCCTGGACAGCTCCACGAAGCTCACATCGCAGTGGCTCCCGTTCTCCTGAGGACGGATATAGTCCTCGAACAGGGAATCCACGGTCTCTGTGAACCTGCCGTGGTAGGAGGCACGGCGCTTGTCCGCATAGCTCTCCATGGGCCCTAATCCGTAGTATTCCACCTGCCTCATGTCCTGGGGCAGCATCATGCGGACGCCGAACCTGGGCAGCCTGGGAAGCTTGGAATCCTTCTTCACATCCAGCCTCACGTCCACGCTGCCGTCCGCCCATACGCGCCATGCGGCGCGGATATCCACGATTCTCTGCTTGTACACGGAGGAGAGGGACACATCGCTGGCGATCTCCACATACTGCCTACCATCCTTTTCCCCGTTTTCACAGGATGTGCCGTAAGCCCTGGTGGCAGGGCGCTCATAGTGGCATTCCTCCCAGATACTGCGGATATTCCTGTCATTGTCCGTAGGCGCGCGCCAGACATTGTACTCCATGGGATGCTCCAGAAGGTTCTGGTTGGCATTCACCATCCTGGAGAACAGCCCCTTCAATTTATCATAGGTGTAGCAGAACTTTTCCGACACTACTGTCAGATAATGATCGTCCTCCTGCACCGTAAGCCCGCTGCCCTCGCGCTCCATGGGCATATCCAGGAGCTTCCTGGCAGGTGCGCACTGATCCGCCGTAAGCTCCACCTCGTCGAAGCCCATCTCCCTGCCGGCCTTCAGCACGCCATTGTCCTCCCGCAGGATCCATGTCACCTTCAGAAACTTCCTGCCCGCTTCCGCCACGGCAGGGATGTCCAGCCTGACCTCTCCCTCTTTGTGGGGCGCGATGTCCAGAAGAGCGGCGTCCTCCACTGTCCCGCAGGACTTTCTTACGCCGTCGCAGCTCACCTCCCAGGCAAGCGTACAATAATCCTTCAGGTTCAGGAAATCCATGTAATTATGTATCTTCACGGTTCCCGTGGCGGCATCGAACTGCGCCACCCTGGCGGGACGGTACACGTTCCAGTGCTCCTTCAGTCCCGTGTGGGGCCTGCGGTCCGGGTATACCAGCCCGTCCATGCAGAAATTCCCGTCATGGGGATACTCCCCGTGGTCTCCGCCGTAGAAGTACATCTCCTTGCCCTCAATCGTGCGCCCCTTGTAGATGGCGTGGTCGCACCACTCCCAGACCATGCCGCCGCAGGCACCGTCGTAGGCCTGGAACACCTGGAAATAGTCCTCCAGATTCCCGGGTCCGTTGCCCATGGCATGGCAGTATTCGCACTGGAAGAAAGGCCTCTTGAGGGGCGCTTCATAGCAGTGGTCGCTGTCCTTCTCCTCCGCTTTGTCAAAATACTCCCGTATGCTGTCCGGCGCGGAATACATCTGGCTGTGGATATCCAGATTGGAATAATCCGTCACCCTGTCCTCGGGCACATGGTAGGCGTTCTCATAATGGGTGACACGTGTGTCATCATAGGATTTCGTCCACTTCAATGCCTCCTCGAAGGTACAGCCGTAAGCCCCCTCGTTGCCCATGGACCAGGCGAAGACGCAGGGCCTGTTCTTGTCCCTTATGACGCACTTTTTGGTCCTGTCCACGGTGGACTCGATGAAGTCCGGATTGTCAGCGATCCATTTATTGCTGTCCAGGTACTTCTGGCCGTAGGCACGCTCCGCCCCGTGGCTCTCATTGTCCGCCTCGTCCATGACATAGAAGCCGTACCTGTCGCAGAGCTGATAGAACTGGGGCGCATTGGGATAATGGCTGGTGCGGATGCCGTTCACATTGTGCTCCTTCATCAGCGTCATGTCCTTATGCATCTGGGCCAGGCTGATGGTGAAGCCGGTGACGGGATCGCTGTCGTGACGGTTCACGCCGTGGAGCTTGATGTTCTGTCCGTTGAAATACAGCACGCCGTCCCTGATCTCCACCTCCCGCAGGCCAAGCTCCTCGGTGACGACTTCCCCTTCCGTCTCCATGACCAATGTATAGAGATAGGGCGTCTCCGCGCTCCAGAGCCTGATTCCCTCCATGGGCAGGGTCACATGGCCTGTGCCTTCCGTCTGCGCCAGGACCTTTCCCTCCGCGTCCTCTATGGACACCCGCACGGGAATCTCCCTGTCCAGATAGGAGAGGCTGATATCCACCTGGGCTTTTCCGGCCTCTCTGTCCAGCTTGGTCCTGATGAAATAATCGTACACGCACTGCTCCGGACGGCTCAGCAGATACACATCGCGGAAGATGCCGCTCATGCGGAATTTATCCTGATCCTCCAGGTAGCTGCCGTCGCACCATTTCAGGACAAGCACTGCGATTCTGTTTTTTCCCTCCCAGAGCATCCCGGTCACGTCAAACTCACTCGTCGCGTGAGACACCTGACTGTACCCCACATAAACCCCGTTGATCCACACATAGAAACAGGATTCCACGCCCTCAAAATTTAAGTATGCCTTTGGCGCACGCCCGTCCGGCCGGTAGTCAAACTCACGGACATATGCGCCGCACGGGATATCCTGCGGAACATACGGCGGGTCAAAGGGAAACGGATACCTGATATTCGTATACTGGTGGGTATCATACCCTGCCGTCTGCCAGACCCCGGGAACGGTTATCCCGTCAAAACCCGAAACGTCATACCCCTGCTCATAAAATGCATCCGTCACATCATAGATACTCGCAAAATACCGGAACTTCCAGCTTCCGTTTAAAAGCTGCAGGCGGTCCGATTCCTCCCTCTGCTCCACAGGATCATCCATTCTCGCTGAGGCCGGAACATAATATGCCCGCGCCGGCATCGTTTTGTCGTGCAGAACGTTAAGATTCTCGTAGTATCTCGGTACGATCATTTTTGCGCCCTCCTTTCAATATACACTTTTTTGTTCTGTCGATGTATTCTGTGATTTTATTCTAGGATTTTAAGCCGATAAAGTCCATAAATACAATTAGACAAAACATGCACAAAATGATACTATATAGGTATCAACCACCGGGAGGCGCCGCATATGTATCTAAATTCGGGATATCTGCACAATTCGCTTATCGATTTCAAAGATAAATCAAGACCCCTGATCGTCGGAAGCTGCGGCACGTACCGCCTGCACACGCATCCGAAGCTGCCCACGTACCGGCCCAGGGGAAGACTGGATTTCCAGATCATCTATGTCTCTGCCGGCACCGCACATTTTCATTTCGGCAGCGCCCAAAACGATACGGTCGTC
>NZ_CAPDXS010000220.1:0-5810 GCF_948601915.1 uncultured Acetatifactor sp.
TATATGCTTCTATATAATAAGATATAGTCCGACAAATTGGGAAACTTTTACTTAAGCTTAAGGCACGTGTAAATATTAACAAATAAGGAAGGTAATCGCGTGGAGGAAATTTTGACTTTTGCGAATGACTATGGGGCGAATCAGATTTGCATGGATTTAGACAATGATAAAGTCTATATGTGTATATGGATATTGGGGAAATAGAAAAGAAATCAGGGTATACTAAACAAGCGGTTGGGGATATGATTGAAAATATTTCGATTATATGGTAGTATGGAGATACAAAAACGGAGAGGAAAGGCATGGGCAGAGTTATAGAGCCAGGAATCTAAAAGACAGGTTCTCGGCTCTATTTTTTGCCTGGTATGCCGGGGAACGCCCGCGGGCAGGGATGGTAGAAAAGGGAAGAGAGACGGAAAGGTGGATTTTAACTATGACTAAGTTATTCAAGGCTATTAGGCAGAATGATATAGAAACTGTGAAGAAAGTCTTACACAAGTACCCGGAAAAGGTAAATTGTATGGCAACACCGCCCCCTAAAAAGGACGAAGGACAGTCGCCGCTCCAAGTGGCTATTAAAGTTGGGAACATAGAAATAGCACATTATTTAATTGATCAAGGAGCTGATGTCAATCATATGGAGCCCTATAACGGATTGCCACCGACCAGATGTTACAGATGTCCCCTTCTATTTGATGCGATAATGGCTGTGCTTGCTGATTGGAAAAATCGAAAAGAAGAGCAATTGGGATTAATGTCACGTTTGCTTGAGGCAGGTGCAGATCCCAATAAAACAGATAACAGAGGCTCCACTTCGTGGGATTTTGCAATCAACCATTATTGTGATAAATTAATTTGGGTGAAAGATGTTACAGATATCCAGAATGTTGAAAAAGAGTTATTAGATATTCTGTTCAAATATGACGCAGATATTTTGAATATTGACAGAATTAACGAGGATTTAAAGTTTTTTACGAATTATTCTTTGGTTTTGAATAACCTTATACTGAATCGTGATGATTTGTATGGTGTCAGCCCGGAGATAGAGGATCAGTGGACAGATAGGTGGCTTCGTATAATACCAATGCTCAAACCTTATTATATGAAAAACAATCCGAATTATCCTTTTCTTTCATGATTATCAGAACCAGGTTTCGGCTGTAGCGCTTTTATGAGGTGAATTGAAATTCATGGCATATCTGGTATTAATGTAAGACATAAAAACAGAGATTAAAGCATGGCACCTTTCAGCAAGTGCGTAGAGAGCCAGTCGTGACACAGAAAAGCGCAGGGGAGACGGCTCCTATGATGCGGAATATGACAGTGGTGTAGTAAAATAGGATTCCCGGAAAGCAGGGCAGGGCTGGGGGAAACGGGAAGTGATGGGGGGATAGGGAGAAACAATGAGGGCAAGAATCAAAATCAGAATCCTGGCATGTCTGGCTGTTATGATAGGAGCGATCTGTGCGATGTCTGGCTGCATGAGCCGGAAGGAACAGGACAGGCGGAATGAAGAGCTTGTAGCAGCTTATCCGGAAGAGGTAAAGGCTTACCTGGAAGAAAAGTATGGGCGTGAATTCTGTGTGAGCTCCGAACGGGAAGCAGGGGAGGGGAGCCCAATTCCTTTTGCAGAGAGTTATTTTACATATGATTATATTGCATGGGAGGATGAGGAGGATGGATATGCTTTTTGGACATCCCTGTATCCGGTGTCCCTGGATGACAATAGAGTGACAAAGATTAGGGACGGTTATTGTTGGAAATTCATCAGCCGAAAAATAAAAGAGGAGTTTTGTGAAAGATGGAAAGAAATCACAGATGAGGATGTTAAGGTTATGGTATCAGCATCACATAAATTTGTGTTTGGAGAAAAGATTAATGAAAGTAGCACGATAAAGGCTGCCTTATTAAGCAGTCTGGTTTCACGGCAAGTGAAATCGTTAAGGAGTATAAATTATGGTAATTGACAATAAAAAAGTTACAATAAGAACAGAAAATCAATCTGAATATGAAGAAGTGAATGAAATTATTTATGAGGCTTTTGCCGAACAGCACGGGATAGAAACTGGTAAATTTATGATGGAACATTTTAAGAAAGAAAGGCAGAAAGAAACTTTTGTTCCCGAACTCTCTCTTGTTGCTGTATTAGATGATGGAACAATCATTGGGGAAGTGGCGCTCCATGAAACAGACATTATTACAGAAACTGGCAAACACACACAATTAGTTCTATCACAATGTGCCGTTTTACCCAAATATAGAATGCAGGGAATTATGAGGATGCTTGTCGAATATGCTTTAGATAAAGCCCAAAAAATGGGTTACGGAGCAGTGTTTCTGGGGGGAAATCCTAAACTTTATGCACGATATGGATTTGAACCGTCCAGTAAATATGGAATATACCATGAAAACAGAAAAAAGTGGGGAGATGAAGGATTTATGGTTTGCATATTAAAATCCGGTACGCTTGATGGTGTAACAGGCACAACCTCGTACTATGGCGGATAAGTTCCGATTTATGTACGGAAAGTAAATCCCCAAAGAAATCCGAAAGAAAAAAGGACAACAAGGAGGAGAAAAGCATGGAACCCTTCCACAAGAAGACAGTCCTGGTGACAGGCGCCACCGGGTTTCTGGGCGAATACCTGACCCAACGCCTGACCAAGCGATACAGGGTACTGGCGCTGGGCAGGAACCGGGAGAAAGGAAAGCGACTGGAGGAACAGGGCGCCGTATTCTGCCCGGGGGATTTCACCAGGCGGGAAAGCTGCGCCCGGTACTTCCAGGGCGTGGACTATGTGATTCATGCCGGAGCGCTGTCCACCGTGTGGGGAGAATGGGAAGATTTTTATCGCACCAATGTGCTGGGCACAGAGCTGGTGGCGGCGCTGTGCCGGGAGAATGGCGTAAAGAGACTGGTCTATCTGTCCTCCCCCAGCATCTACACGGGAAAGGAAGACCAGTATCACATCCGGGAAGACCAGGCGCCGGAGCAAAACAACCTGAATTATTACATCAAATCCAAACTCATGGCGGAGGCAATCCTCCGGAAATGGGAGAAAAAAGGCCTGGAGACAGTGATTCTCAGACCTCGGGGGCTGATTGGCATCGGGGACACCAGCCTGGTGCCCAGGATCCTCACCGCCAACGCCAAAACGGGAATCCCCCTCTTCCGGGAAGGCCGCAACCTGGTGGATCTAACCAGCGTGGAGAACGTGGCGCTGGCCTGTGAACTGTCCATGACCGCGGAGAAAGCCCCTGGCAGGGCCTTCAACATCACCAACGGGGAGCCCATGGAATTCCGGAACATTCTGGAGCAGTTCCTGAGAGCCATAGGGGAGGAGCCCCGTTACAGGCGGCTTCCCTTCGGCCTGGTGTACGCCCTGGCGGGAGGGCTGGAATGGCTGTACCGCACCCTGAGGTTTGCCGGGGAGCCGCCCCTGACCCGCTATACCGTCTGCACCCTGGGCTATGCCCAGACCATGGACATCAGTTCCGCCAGGGAGATCCTAGGCTATGTGCCGGAGAAGACCCTGGCGGAATCCATCCGGGAATACGGCGCCTGGTGGAAAGCGAACCATGGGACAGGCTCTGTCAAGGGAGAAGAGAAAAGCAGCCAAAAAAGAACCAGGACATATCCCGCCAGTTCGGATTGTGGGGCGGAAGCGGGGAGAAGGCCTGGTGCCCATGATTCGACGCAGCCAGGCCGGAGGGCAGAAGCGGGGAGAAGGCCTGGTGCCCATAACCCAACGCAGCCAGACCAGCCCCACCTCCCGGCGCCCCCAGGCAAGGTGGAGGAGGTAAAAATCTACCCCTGCGGCTCCTGCACCAACCGCTTAGGCATCATGTTCCGGGGAATGAGATGGGAAAAGAGGGAATTCCCCGCCAGAGCCGCCCTCATCCGCCACCGGGAGCTGGGCCACATCCTATACGACACCGGCTACTCGGAGGAGATTTTCCGGGGCGGGCCGGGGCTGTGGCTGTACCGTCTGCTGAATCCCGTGAGGCTGGGGAAGGAAGAGGGCATCTGCGAAAGACTGAAAAAAGACGGCATCCCCCCGGAAACCGTGAAGACGATTCTGTTATCCCACGCCCACCCGGATCACATAGGAGGTCTGTCCCGGTTCCCCGGCTGCCGGCTGGTGGCCTTTGGGGAGACCCTGGAGGCGCTGGAGCACCCCCGCGTCCGTAACCTGGTGTTCCGAAACCTCCTGCCGCCGAAAGGCTGCATCGAAAAACGGAACACCCCCGGGAACCCTCTGGAGAACCATTTCCTGAACAGATACTTCGGCCAGGCGTATGACCTCTTCGGGGACGGCAGTGCCATCGCCGTCAGGCTGGAGGGGCACACCAGGGGACAGATGGGACTTTGGATTCCGGATGTGAGCCTTTTCCTGGCGGCGGACGCCTGCTGGGGCAGCGACTTGGTAAAGGCCACCCGGCGGATGCGGCTTCTGCCCAGGCTGCTGCAGAAGGACTTCGCCGCCTATGAGGACAGCCTTAAGAGAATCTGCCGCATGAAAAGGGACTATCCCCAAATCAGGGTAGTCTTCAGCCATCAGAAGGGAGCGTGAGTGGACTGTGGCTGACCGATTGAAAGTGCTGCTCTATTACCTTTATTATAAATACCGCCGCCCCTTTACAGACAGGAAAGCTTTGGAAAAATGGCAGGAAAAGAAGCTGAAAAAGCATCTGGACTATGTGGCGGCGCATGTCGGGCTCTATAGCGGGAAGAGGCAGCTCCAGGACTATCCAATCATGGACAAGGCCTTCCTGATGGAGCATTTTGACACACTGAACACAGTGGGCATCCGGCGGGCGGAAGCGGAAGCCTTTGCCCTCCGGGCGGAACGGGAGAGGGATTTCGCTCCGAAGCTCAGGGGGGTCACCGTGGGCTTGAGTTCCGGCACTTCCGGGCGCCGGGGCATCTTCCTGGTGTCCGATGGGGAGAAGAACCGCTGGGCGGGCTACATACTGGCCAGATTCCTGCCGGGGAGCATCCTGGATTCCCTGGACATCGCCTTTTTCATGCGGGCTGACAGCAACCTGTACCAGGCGGTGAGCTCCAGGAACATCCGGTTCCACTTCTTCGACATCTACCGGGACATGGAGGAGCACAAGGAGCGGCTGGAAAGGACGAAGCCCGCGATTCTGGCCGGGCAGCCGTCCCTGCTCCTCATGCTGGCCCGGGAGAGGGAGCAGGGAAACCTGCACATTTCCCCGGGCACCGTGATCTCCATCGCCGAGGTGCTGGAGCGGGAGGATGAACTTTACCTGAAAAAAGCATTCTGCCTGGAGGTGATCCACCAGGTCTACCAGTGCACGGAAGGGTGCCTGGCATCCACTTGCGCCCGGGGGACGCTCCATCTGAATGAGGACATCGTGCGGATTGAGCGGGAATACCTGGACAGGAACCGGTTCGTCCCCATCGTGACGGATTTCCAGCGGAAGGCTCAGCCCATCATCCGCTACCGCCTCAACGACATCCTGGTGGAAAAAGAGAGTCCCTGCGGCTGCGGGAGCCCTTTCCTGGCGCTGGAGAAGATAGAGGGCAGAGAGGATGACATATTCGTCTTCCTTGACGAAAAAGGGCAGAAGAAGACGGTGTTCCCGGACTTCATCCGCCGGTGCGTTCTGTTCGTGGAGGAGGAAAGGGACGAGGACGCTGGGGAAAAAGGGATTGAGGGCTTTACGGAAAAAAGAATTGAAGGCTCTGCGGGAAAAAGGAGCGAGGGCGCTGCGGGAAAAGGGAACGAGGTGGCTGCGGTAAAACGAGACGGGGACTCTGCGGAAAAATGTGACAGGAACCA
>NZ_CAPDXS010000221.1:0-5783 GCF_948601915.1 uncultured Acetatifactor sp.
TCGAAGGTTATGGCAATCTTCTTCACGTCCGCCTCCTCCAGCCGCTGTTCCCCCTCCACCTGGACAATGCCACTGTCCGTAGCCACCGCCCTGCTGCCCAGGCCATAAAAGCCTAAAAAAAGCATCCCTGCCATCAGGTCGAACAGCAAGATTGCCGTTGTCATTTTTTTCATCTGAGCTCCTACCCTCGTAATCCTCTCAATGAAGTATATGCTTCAGGAAACAGCTCAATGCCTCCTTATCAGCAGCACCGCCACATCGTTCACATTCGTCCCCGTAGCCCCGGTGAGAATCAGTCCTCCGGCCTTTCGCAGGGCCTCATAGGAATCATTCTCCTGAAGCGTCCGGTAAATGTCCACCCCAAGACGGTTCAGAATCTGCTTCGTCCTGCCATCGCAGTAACCACCTGCCGCATCCGTAGGGCCGTCCGTGCCATCGCTCCCCACGCTGAATACGGCAGTGTCCTCCAGCCCGCAGATTCCCTCTGCCGCCGCCAGGGCCAGCTCCTGGTTGCGACCGCCCTTCCCCTTTCCTGTCAGGAACACCACCGTCTCGCCTCCTGCGATATAGGCCAGGCTCTTCCTGTCTGCCTGATGGCTTTTCGCGATTGCAGCCAGGAACCGCCCCGCCTCCCTGGCCTGGCAGTCCAGACGGTCTGTCAGGATATGCGGCTCATACCCCAGCTCTTTGCAGACGGCTGCCGCTGCCCGGCAGAGATTCTTCACGCTCCCTGTCACCACGGTCTCCACATTGGACAGCGACTTCGGCGTCTCCCTGTTCAGCAATCCTATTGTTTTTTCGCTGAGCTCCAAACTGTATTTCGACGCTATCGTCAGCGCCTGGGCACAGGTGGAGGAGTCCGGATAGGCAGGGCCGGAGGCTATCATGTCCAGCGGGTCTCCCAGGATATCGCTGAGGATGACGCTATAGACCTTTGCCGGACGGCAGTTCTCCGCGAACCGCCCGCCCTTTACCGCAGACAGGCGCTTTCGGACTGTGTTCATCTCCACGATGTCCGCGCCGCAGGCCAGCAACTGGTCCGTGATGTCCGCCAGCTCCTTCCTGGACACTAGCGGCTTCTCGAACAGGGCGGAGCCGCCGCCGGACAGCAGGAAGACCACAGTATCCTCCACCCCCAGGTTCCCCACAAGCCTAAGCACTTCCTCCGTAGCCTGAAAGGAATTTTCATCCGGAACCGGATGCCCTGCCTCGAAGCATCTTATGCCCCCAATCTCCCCCTTTACATGCCCGTATTTGGTGATGCAGATCCCGGACTCCATCCGCCGGCCCAGAATGTCCGATGCCGTCCTGGCCATCTGCCATGCGGCTTTTCCCACAGCCACCACATACAGCTTTCCGCTCCCGAAATCCCTGCCCTGTAGGGCCCTGGCCACCGCCTCGTCCGGCAGCACCTGTCGGATGGACTCCCTGACGATTGCATCCGCTTCTTCCCTTAACGTCATATCTCCTCCCAATCTCCTTCCCGCGCCCCGATACACGCTCCCGGGGCCATCTCCGGCCATGCTCCGTCTCCCGGAGCAGCCCCTCCCCACAGCACAGTCCCTGCCCGGAGCCGTTCTGCAAAAAGGCACCCGCCGGTCCGGCAGGTGCCTTTTCTTGATTCCGCATTATATCATTCGGTTATCCGAACATCATTTCTTCTTCAGCACCAGATGCTGAGGCAGGCCGTTGACCATGAACGGCTGATAGTCGCCGTGAATCAGGGGCTCGATGTAGTTGATGAACTCCTGGGTCACGTAGTTGCCCTCCCGGTTCATCCAGTTGCGGGGAACCAGCTTCTCGTGGTTGGCAATCCTGTGCACGTCATAGATGCCCGCCGCGCTCTGGTAAGGATCGTCGGAGACACGGTCGATGACCACCATCTTGCCGGTGTCGCCCTCATCGGCAGCCTTCACGGCCGCGCCGCCTACCATGAACGCTTCGTCCACGTCCACACGGGAAGCCATGTGGGAAGCGCTCCTCTGCAGGGTGGAGAACTCGATGCTGCGGGTCTTGCAGCCAATCTCCGCGCCCAGGAAGTTCGCCAGATAGGCGGCTGTCCCCTGAAGCTGCTTATGGCCGAAGGCATCCACATACTCTGAACCGCCGCCCAGCTCGCATACATATCTGCCGTCCTCCACCTTGATGCCCTCGGATACGGCGATGACCACGGAATTCTTCTTCTTCAGAAGCTCCTTGGTGTTCTTCAGGAACTTGTCGATATCGAACACGGCCTCGGGCAGATAGATGGCATCCGGGCCTTCGCACTCCTCGGTCTTGGCCAAGGCGGTAGCGCCTGTAAGCCATCCCGCGTTACGTCCCATGACCTCGATGATGGTGATGGAATCTTTCTTGTAGTTCAGGCCCAGGGCATCGCGGATGACTTCCTTGGTGGAAGCGGCGATATACTTGGCGGCGCTTCCGAAGCCGGGCGTGTGGTCGGTCAGGGCCAGGTCATTGTCGATGGTCTTGGGCACGCCCAGGAACTTCTGGGAATGGCCCTTCAGGATGGCGTAGTCGGACAGCTTCTTGATGGTGTCCATGGAATCGTTCCCGCCGATGTAGATGAATGCCTCAATCTGCAGCTTGTCCATGATTTCGAACAGCTTCTCATAGATTTCCGGATTCTCATGGATCTCCGGCAGCTTATAGCGGCAGGAGCCCAGGAAAGCCGAAGGCGTCCTCTTCAGGAGCTCGATGTCGATATCGGAATGAATCTGTGTGGACAGGTCCACATACTGCTCGTCCAGGAAGCCCTGAACGCCGTGGAGCATTCCGTATACCTTGTGGAAGCCTCTCTCCTTGGCGGTCTTGTAGACCCCCGCCAGGCTGGAATTGATCACAGCGGTAGGGCCGCCGGACTGACCAACGATGATGTTACGTTTTTTTGCCATTTCTAAATCCTCCATAAAAATTTTAGCAAGTCGGATTCACCGACAAGTAATCACAATATTTTCACCTGTTAAATCATACCAAAAAAAAGCAGAAATTACAACACCAAATTAAATAAACTGGTTTCTTTCCGCGTCATAGTGATAGCCTGCGCTCTCCAGGCTGCCCTCGATCTCCTGCCTGTCCGCATCCAGCTCTTCGCACATCACGTCCAGGCTGCCATAGAAATCCCTCAGCTTCATGTTCACGAAGCTGAGCAGCATGATTGGATCCTTTGGAAGCATGTCCCTCACCTCTTTCCTCTCCATTCTACCAGACATCTCCCTCCATGGCAAGGAAAAGGAGCGCTACATCCGCTCCTTTTTTCAGTCTCTTTTCAACCTTGTCCATGTAACATGAGTCCGTTTTACTCGGTGAGATACTGCGCCGTATCAGCCTCCACCTGTCTCCCATATTCCTTCACGTTCTCCGTGACTGTATAGTCGTCGTCATCAAAGAAGAACTTATGCAGCCATGCCACGTTGTCCTCCAGGCTCTTAGGTATGACGCAGCTTCCTTTTGCACCGATATTGCCCACGGTGCGCATGCTCTCCTGAGGGAAGCCGTCCTCCCCTACGATGCTGTATTTCCCTACATCCGCCAGGAGATCCAGGATGTCGGCGGAGTCAAGGCTGGTATAGATGTCCCCGATGCAGTCGTTGAACACCTTGGTCAGGGTCACCAGATCCGTCTTCTTCGCCTGATCCTCCATGGCCTTCAGCACTTCCCTCTGCCTGGCGGTACGTCTGTAGTCATCCCCGCCGCCATAGCGAATCCTGCAGTATGCGGTGGCCTGCATCCCGTTCAGCAGCTGATATCCCGGCTCCGTCACGGGAGTATAATCGCACTGCAGCACATTGGAAATGCCAATCTGATAGCTGTTGAGATGATGCACTATCTCTTCATTTTCCACATCGATATAGACGCCGCCCAGCCCGTCGATGACGCCCCGCAGGCCCTTGTAGCCCACGGCCACGAAGTCCGTGATGTCCATGTCCAGGTTCATGTTCAGCATCTTCACCGCCTGCTCCGCCCCGCCGGAAAAGTATGCCTGTGTCGCTTTCCAGTAATCATCGTTTCCCAGGTTCAGGTATGTATCGCGGTACACGCTGACCAGCCTGATGTCCCCTGTATCCATGTTCACGCTTGCGATCATGATGCTGTCGCTGTGGCTCCCTTTGTACATCTGCGCCTCGTTCTCCGCGTCCAGCCCGAACAGCGCGATGTTGCGGTAGCCCTGCATGGTGCCGCCCTCTTCCTTGAGCTGCTTGACTTCCTCATGGATTTCCAGCACCTGGGGATCCAGGTCCGCCATCTTAGGCCCCTCGCTGGACTTATGCATCACCAGATATAATGCCACCAGCATTACCAGGATGATGACGATTTCAATGCCAAAGAGAATCAGCTTGGATCTGCTTCTGCTCCTTCTTCTCGACCTGCCTGCTCCTGCTGCCATATATGACCCCTCCTCATATCTCCTTGTTCTATGTTTTGTTAACTTATTATAAGGGATATAGTTTAGGATTTTATGAAGCGAATTCTTAAGTTTTCTTAAGATACTTCATAAATAGGAATCGTAAGTTATTCTGGAATCCGTTTTCAGTTCTTACAGCCACAGTCTTCGCATCTGTCGAATTCGCAAAACCGCACTTCTCTATTTCCGCCATGGACAGGTTGCGGGTGAGCTGGTGGACGATGGCCGCCACGATTTCCAGATGAGCCCTAAATCGAAAACTTTTTCACTTCTTCCTGTGTAAGCTCGACCAACTTCTTTCCGCATCTCTTCGCATATCTTGACAATTCAAGCAGGTTCACATGGCAAGACGGTGCATTAACATATGGATCGGGTTGTTCAAAGTAGCTCTGAGCCGGAATCTGATTTTCCATAAACTTAGGCCTCGTTCCATTCATAATGATACACCTCCAATAGATTCTTTGCCTGTTCCTCACCAATAAAGAACTGGTACTGATGCAGCATTCCCAGATACTCCGCATGAAATACATCCATATAGTGCTTTAACAATTCTGCATTTGCAGCAAAGCCATGAATGGCTCCTTCATAACCCATTCAATCGATTTATCGGCAGCTATGGCGAAAAGATGGCCGCCTATGCCAACATATTTTTGACTGCCAAACTCATGCCTGTTATTATGAGGAGCCGTGCAGGCCCAGTGAAGATAAGCGGCATGGGAGTCCTTGTCATTTCTGACGCCTACCAGGCCTTGGATTGAATTGTCGTCTTTTAGAGCAAGGGCATATACTTCGACATTCTTTGGTATCTCATTCCAGTTAATGTGCCAACCATTGGACTTCTGGAATTTCTTAAGATATGTACGGCTTTCGATTTTAAATACGACAGTTTCCTTGATATCGCCTGTCACTGTGTCTTTCAGACAGGGTATGTTCTGTTATGCGCAACTTGATTGTACCATATTTTCACCGTTTCCTCAACCGGAATCACTCCGATTAGGTTGAAAAGATTCCAGGCAGAGCCGCCCTGGGACACCGCCATGCCCCATTGGAAACAGGCGCGAAAGCGGCAGGGCTGTCGCGCCCTGCCGTCTCCGGCGCTTCGCCACCTCACATGGCGAAGCGTAGGTTATTCTGGAATCCGCTTTCAGTTCTTACAGCCGCAGTCCGGCTTGTCATCGCAGTCCTCGCACCTGTCGAAGGCCGGATTGAAGGCGTAGAAGTTCCTGCTGTCCAGCTTATCCTGCACCATGCGCAGGGCTTCGCCGAAGCGCTGGAAATGCACAATCTCACGCATGCGCAGGAACTTGATGGGCTCGCAGACATCCGGCTCCTTCACCAGCCGCAGGATATTGTCATAGGTGGTGCGGGCCTTCTGCTC
>NZ_CAPDXS010000222.1:0-5640 GCF_948601915.1 uncultured Acetatifactor sp.
CCCATCTGCACGGCCAGCGGCTCCACCTCCGCCTCATAGTAGGCGTTCCAGTCGTCCTCCGTCCATCTGGACTGTATGATCTTCTCGTTGGTGTTGAAGAACGAGTAGATCCGGTTTATGGTCTCCTTGGTCTGCAGGGCATTGGGTACGTAGTCCTTGGGCTCTATCCGGGTGGCCATGGCCTTGGAGTCCACGCCCGCGGCCCCGAAGGTGTCGCTCTCCACGCTCAGGTAGTTGTCCACGAACTCCTTCACGTTCTTCTTGATGTCCTCCGGGCGCATGGCGCTGGTGAACGTCAGGAGCCAACGGACGATTCCGCTGTTCCGGATGGCCTTGACGATGCCCTGGTCTATGGTACCTATGACCTCCATCATGGACGACAGCGCAGGCGCCGGGCTCTCCCCGAAGATATCATGCTCATTGAAATCCTGCCGCAGGTGGATAATCTGGTCATAAGGAAACGTACCCGATTTCCCGTTCTGATACTGGAACTTCAGGTGCAGCTCTCCATCCACGTACTTGGTCTCGCACATCACACAGGGAATCGGGTACACCTGCATGGGCTTGCCATTCATGTCCCGTACAATCAGGATGAAGGCATTGTTGTTCAGGCACAGCTGCGTGGCCACCTTCTCCTGGAACTGCTGCCCCGTCATGAAAGGGTTAGGCTCAGACAGCAGGAACCGTATGTTCGCGTCCGGGTTCACTTTCAGCCCTCCGGTATCAGCCCGGATATGCTTCCCTATCAGCTTACCCGCCGCCTTCACTTTCGGGCGGATGCAAGACCGGACGATATCACTGTCATACAGCTTCCCATTCCAGGAATAGTAATGCTCCCCATATGTGGTAACCATCTGCATCACGCTCTTGTCCGCCTTTTCGGCCTTCATGGCTCTCCGTCTCCTGAAAAGCCCCATTTCCATCACCTCCTATGCCACCATGCTCAGGTATTCATCCAGGTGGTTCTCCAGCTCCACGTATGCGTCCAGCAAGCTGGCCATCCCATCGATGCGGCGCGTAGCCCCCTGCTTCCCTTTGGCTGGCTGGATGTTGTCGTTCCTGTCCACGTCCACCGTGGTGTTGCAGAGGCACCACTTCAGGATAGGGTTGTTGTTGTACACGATCCGCTTCTTTGCCAGGTCTGCCCCCAGGCTCTTCATGGGCCCGGACAATGTCTTCTTGCCCTGGAACACCAAATCTATCACAGAGGTGCCGAAGACGTTCCGCATCTCCTCCACGAAATAGGTGGCGCTCCATCCGTCCACGCCGCACTTGAACAGGTATATGTCCTTCTGCTCCTGCACCTCCCTATACCAGTCCACCACGTATTTGTAATGCATCCGGTTCCCAGGGCAGGTGCGCAGGAACCCCCGCTCCTTCCAGATGTCGTAAGGTATCTTGTCCTCCCTCACCCTGGCCTCCAGCAGATCCTCCGGAATCCAGTACATCTGCTCCACGTATATCCTGTCATCCTCTGGAACCATGAAGATGACGGTGGCGCATGTCAGGTCGGTGGTGCTGGACAGGTCACACCCGCCGATGCCGTACCTGGGCTTCAGCTGGGCAACATCGAAGAGCTCCTGGTTGTCTATCTGTTCAAAGGTGAGCCATGCTTCCGTGGACGTCTC
The DNA here is from genome assembly GCF_948601915.1 of uncultured Acetatifactor sp. Taxonomy (NCBI): domain Bacteria; kingdom Bacillati; phylum Bacillota; class Clostridia; order Lachnospirales; family Lachnospiraceae; genus Acetatifactor; species uncultured Acetatifactor sp. Next base: position 1,629 of record NZ_CAPDXS010000222.1, read on the forward strand.
CCTGATGTTGAACTCCTTGCACACCAGGTTCCTGACCAGGCTGGGATTCTCCATGGCCTTGCGCACCTTCTCCGCCAGGGCCTCCCTATTCTTGATTGTCCCCAGCCCAGGGTTGGCCTTCTTCCAACACTCGGAATCCGTCCACTCCTTGCGCTCGTCCAGCTCGTATATGAACGGGAAGAAATGGATGTCCTTGTAGCCGTCATCATCGAGCAGTCCGTTGATGACCCTCTCCGACTCCTCGTACTTCTGGTCGTAGATGTCCTCCCGGATGGTCCCGGCAGTGGAGGTGATATAAATCAGCGGCTGCTCCCTGGCGGTGACGCCGTCCGCGATGATGTCGTACAGCCTCCGCCCGTCCTTCCACTGATGTATCTCGTCCATGAGCCCGCAGTGGATGTTCAGGCCGTCCAAGGTGTCGCTGTCGGATGCCAGCGGCTTGAACGTCCCATCGTTGTACAGCTCGCTGGAGAGCTCCGACACCAATGGCTTGACCCGTTTGAGCAGCGACTGGGACTTCCTGACCATGCGCTTCGATTCCGTCCAGATGATCTTCGCCTGATCCTTCTTGGTGGCCACCGCGTACACTTCCGGCCCAGGCTCCCCATCCCCCAGGAGCATGTACAGCCCCACGATGGATGCCAGCAGGGACTTGCCGTTCTTCTTTCCTACGATGAGCACGGCCTCCCGGCACATCCGGTTGCCCTCGATGTCGATGAATCCGAAGATGGCCGCAAGGTGGGCCTTCTCCCAGAGCTCCAGCCGCACCGGCCTGCCTGCTCCCGCGCCCTTGGACAGCCTGCAGTAGTTCTCCGCGAACTCTATCACATGGTTGGCCCGCTTCGCGGAATAGAAGTATTCGCCCGGCTGCCTGACCAGGGATGCCAGGTACCTGTACCAGCGGCGGATCTTGTCCCCCACCATCTCCTTCCCGCTTTCAATCGCCTCCCAGTATTCCAGAATCGGATTATAGTCCAGCGGGTACTCCATCCTCTTCATACGTCCTCCCTGCCGTCAACGAAGTCCTCGAAGCCGTCCCCGGGCGGCTCCGGCCTCTGCTGCTTGGGCATGCAGTCCACCAGAATCTTCATGGCCTGGGTCAGCTTCTGGGACAGCTGCAGGTATGTCTGGGACTCCGGGCTCTGCTTGGTGCCGTACTGGTTCTCGCCGTTCTTGTAGACGGCCGTAGTGCCCTCCCGGTTGATGGTCTCCCGGAGATCCTGCATGGTGACGGTCATGAACGCCACATCCGCGATGGTAGACAGCACCAGCTTCTTCCTGTCCTCGTCAATCTTCCCGAAAAGCTTCTTGATCCTCGCTTCCTCTTTCTTTATCCGCTTGACTCTGTCCAGATATTCGGAGTCGTCAGGGCTGATGATGCGCCCTTCAATCTCCTCTTTGTGCGCGCCCATATACCACACCCCCTTTACGCGCGGCCTGTGTGTTAAAGGAAAGCCACCCCTACGGTCTCCTGGGAGCGCCCCCCGGATGCTTTTCAGGGGGGAGTGTCAGGATTTCGCCGAACCTTGTGTCAAGCAGGATGACCTTCCGCCCAAACTTTTCAGCCAGTTCCTTTTCCACCTCCTCTACCTCATCTTTCCCGCAGCGCTGATTAATCCTGATGACGATAGTTCCTTCTCCAATGACCATCGCAGTTTCTCCTCCGATGAGGATCCCTTCGCAGCTCTTAATGCTTTCTTCCATCTCTGTCCACCTCCCTCATAGATATTGGCTGGCCGTCTGCCGTGAATCTGCACAGAGGCCTACTGCCCCCGCCCATCCCATGGCCCTCGAACCTGTCATGGCAGTCCTTACAGACATACTCCAGGTTCCCATGGTTCAGGGATATCTCAGAATTCGCTATGGTCTCCTGGGTCAGCGGCTTCCTGTGGTGCACGATGTACCCCGGCCTGTCGTGACATTCCTCGCACAGGCCGCCGTCCGCCAGGATTCTGTCCTTTATGTATGTGTCCCTGCACTTCAGCCACCGCCTTGACCTATAGAATGCTTTCGCCCACTCCTGTGCCATCCTGGTCTCCCTCCAGCCCTGCTGCCGCAGGTTTCTTTCCACGCAAAAGGACACGGCTGCTGCCGTGCCCCATATAGCGGAAGGAGCAGGCCGTTCGTGCCTACCCCTTCAATTGTTATTATACATGTGCATCGTGTGAATTGTGTGCAAGTTTATTAAAAAAATATAAACTCCTGGTTTCCCATCCAATATCTCACAATATATTTTTTACGTAATTTACGCACTTTCTATTGACATTATGTAAATTACGTAATATAATGGAATCATGGAGGAGGTGGTCAGGTGAAGCGCAGGGACTTAATAAAACAATTGGAAGCTGCCGGATATAGAGCAGACCGCGATGATGGCGGGCATACTGTTTACGAGAAGGACGGCAGCCGTCCGGTGCAAGTCCCAAGACACCGGGAAATAAACGAGAACACCGCGAAATCCATACTCAAGGTGGCAGGGCTGAGATAGGGCCCTGCTGCCATACCAAAATAAAGGAGGTCACAGACTATGGCAGAATATGTATATCCAGCCGTCTTCCATCCAAATGACGACGGTTCCTTCACCATCACTTATCCCGACCTGCCAGGCTGCGTCAGTGAGGGCAAGTCCCTGGGGAACGCCATGTATATGGCACAGTCGGCATTGACCCAATGGATCGAGTATCTCACAGACAAGAAGCAGGACGTCCCTATGGCAAGCGGCCTTGGCAGCTTAGAGACCGAACCAGGCGAATTTGTCAACCTAATCCGTGCCGACATCAAGGATGGCCGGGCGGTAAAGCGTACTGTCAGCATACCGAAGTGGATGGATGACAAGGTGGCCGAAACCGGCCTGAGCCTGTCCCGTGTGCTACAGGATGCGCTTAAGGAACGGCTGAATGTCGGATAGGCAGATGCCCTGGCCTTTACTGGGCCAGGGCATTTAGCTTCCTGCTGACCGTGCTCCTGTCCATATGTATGAACTTGCCTATCTCTTTCTGCGTCCTTCCCTCCAGAAAGTACATCCGGAATATCCTCCTGGTGAGACTGTCCGCTATGTCCTCTTCTACATATCTCTCTATGGCATCGCACTGCTCCTGCAGCACATAGATTCTTTTTTCGTAATGCTTTTTCTGCCATTCCAGCCTTTCCCAGTCCACCCCTACGATGGTCTGCGGCACTGGGTATCCGCTCCGGTAATCATTTATGACAGAGCTACCGAGCATGGAGTCGCCTTCGCCCAGGTGGGCTAGCGCGTATTGTATCTCCGATATCTCCTGCTTCATGCTCCTGTATGATCCCATCTGCTTTCTTGTCATTTCTCCACTCCTCCATGCCTGCTGCCACAGAAAATCCTCGCCCTATGGAGTTGCACCAGTGCAACTCCATATAAAAAAACTACTAACCGTTTTACTGGCTAGTAGTTTCTCTTGGTCATGTCTCCTTCGACACGTAGAAATCAATGACTGCTATCACTTTCCTGACGAATTCTTTTGCTGTTTCAGGCGCGGAATGTATCTCAATAAACTTCCCCGGTGCAAGCACTCAAACACCACAGGGGTGTTTGCCTCCTGCTTCGCAGGAGCGGGGTATTCGCCCCAACCTCGCTACGCTCGGTGCTAGTTTGCGCGATGCAAGCATCGGGGAATGTACCCTCAATGATTCAATTTCTATGCATCATATTCCTGTCGTTGCATCCTGCTGCTCCTGACTGCCATCTCTGCAATCATGGGAATGCATTCAACAAAAAGGTCATATTCTGTCATGCCACTCCACCGCTTTTCTGATAATCAAGCGGTCGATGCCCATGCTCCGAAAACATCACCATTTCACTTGCACGTTCAAAAATGGTTTTCGTGATTTCTTTTAGTGCTATTATCTCTTCGTTTGTTGCCCACAATAATGCCATCTCATCTAATCTCAGCTCGCCCTTTCTAATCTCAATCATGAATAATCTCCTGTTAGTGTATAATTATTATTGGCAGAGGGAGGGAGCAGACTAAAAATAAAAGGG
>NZ_CAPDXS010000223.1:0-5577 GCF_948601915.1 uncultured Acetatifactor sp.
CTGGAGTTCAGACGTGTGCTCTTCCGATCTCCCATGCTGGCCAGCGCGGATACTTCCATTGCCGATTATGTATGGCTGCCCCTGGAATTTGACGGCGAGAGGGTGTCCATCACATGGAAGGAGAGCTGGAGGCTGGAGGATTATGAGTAGGCTGATTTGCCTGTAGAGGCGCAGCAACCTGAAGGACAAGGAGAGGAACGCCATGAAAAAAATCGATTTCAACCATGACTGGATTTTTACACAGGAGGGGACGCGGCGCCGGGAGACTGTGACCCTTCCCCATGACGCCATGATCAATACGGACCGGAACCCCGGGATGCGCAATTACTTCCTGTTGGCGGGATTCGAAGGAGGAAAATACATTTACACGAAAACCTTCCATGCGCCGGAGGAATACCGCCATAAGACCCTGATCCTGGAATTCGAGGCGGTCTACTGCATGAGCAGGGTCTATATCAATGGGGAGCCGGTCTGTGAGAAGCCTTATGGATTCACCCCCTTTTGGGTTTCCCTGAACCCGTATCTGAGATTCGGCGGGGACAATGAGATCCGCGTGGAGGCCAATGTGCCGAAGGAGGGGCATGGCCGCTGGTATACGGGCGGAGGGATCTACCGCCCGGTGCATCTCTGCATAGGGGAGGAAAACCATATTGTGCTTTCCGGGGTGAAGGTGACCACCCTGGGAATCCATCCGGCCAGGATTCAGGTGGACGTGGAGATACAGGGGGCCGGTTTGGTATCCGTGGATATCAGGAAGGACGGGAAAACAGTGGCTTCCGGCAGCCGGGAGGTGAAACCGGAAGAAGGGGAAGCGGCCGACAGCGGCAGGGAAACGGAAGACAGCGGCAGAGCAGTGGAAAGCATCAAAAGGGAAGCGGGCGCAGGGAACGCAAGCGTAAGCCTGCAGCTGGAGGTTCCGGATGCGAAGCTCTGGAGCGCGGAGACCCCGGAGCTTTACCAGGCAGCGGTCACCCTGGCCCGGGGAGAGAAGGTATATGACGAAGTGACGGAAAGCTTCGGCATCCGCACCATTGAGGTGAATCCGGAAAAAGGGCTTTTGATCAACGGCGTTCCCACATTCCTGCGGGGAGGCTGCATCCATAACGACAACGGTGTCATAGGAGTCATCAATAATGATGCCACGGAACTGCACCGGGCCAGAATCCTGAAGAAATCCGGGTTCAACGCCCTCCGTTCCGCCCACCATCCCATGTCCAGGAGCCTGATGAAGGCCTGCGATGAGGTGGGGCTGTATGTCATGGACGAGGCCTTTGACTACTGGTACCGCCCCAAGGGAGGGAATCCCCACTGCGGCCTGTTCCTGGATACCTTCCGGGAAGACACAAGAGCCATGGTGCAGGATGCCTACAACCATCCCTGCGTGGTGATTTACTCCATCGGAAACGAGATTCCGGAGGCGGGCGGCGTGAAGGGAGTCCGGGTGGGAAAGGAGATCGTGGACATTATCCGCAGCATCGATGCCACAAGGCCCACCACCCTCTGCCCCAGCGTCCACTGGCTGCGGGAATATCTGGACGGCGTTCCGTACCTGACAAGGGACGAGGACGAATGGATGGCGGAGAGCCCTGAGAATAAGGAGAAGGACTGGAAGCATTACAGGAGGATTTTCCTGGGCGCGGCGGCCAACATTCCGGAAGACGAGAAAAATCTGCCCTATCCCCCCACTTTTGTCCGGATGGACGAGGAGGCGACGAAAAATCTCTACCCTTATCTGGACATTGCGGGATACAATTATTATGAGGACAAATACGACACCCTCCATGAGCTTCATCCGGAGCGGGTCCTGCTGGGCACGGAGACCAGAGGGGAGAGAATCGTGGACACCATGCGCTATGCCAGGGAGCATCCCTTTTTGATCGGGGATTTCATCTGGACCCTGCAGGAGCATCTGGGGGAGGTCAATTGCTGTAATATTTCCTATGGGGAAAATTCCCCTGGGAAAGATTCTCATGAGATAGATTCCTCTGGGAAAGATTCCTCTGGGAAAGATTCTCCTGGGAAAGATTCCCATGGGAAAGATTCCCCTGGGAAAGATTCCCCTGGGAAAGATTCCCCTGGGAAAGATTCCCATGGGAAGGGGATGGAGGAAAAGGAAAAAGGGCACTTCTCCGGCAGAGCTTATCCCTGGCTGATCAATTACGGCGGCACCATCGACCTCATAGGCACCATACTGCCCTCTATCCATAAATATGAATTCGCCTGGGATGAGAAGAAGAAGGGGCTGTACCTGGCCGCCCAGCCCCCCGTCCATGAGGGGCTTGCGCCGGAGGTGAATGGATACCGCTGGACGGATGCGGTGGACGGCTGGACCTATGAGGGGTATGAGGGAAAGCCCACATGGGTGGACGCCTACACGGACGCGGCGGAGGTGGAAATCTTTATCAACGGCACAAGCGCGGGCAGGAGCCCGGTGAAGGACTATTATGCAAAGGTTCCCTGCTTCTATCAGCCAGGGGAATTGCTGGGCGTGGGATATGACGGAAACGGAAAAGAGCTTTACCGGAAGTCTGTGAGGACCGCGGGACAGGAGACCGAAATCTGCGCCGTACCGGATAAAACAATACTCCAGGCCGGAGAGGAAGATTTTTGCTTTATTGATATTTCCGTCACGGATTCCCAGGGAAGGCTAAAGCTTCTGCCGGAGCGGAAGGTGGAAATCAGGATAGAAGGCGCCGGCTCCATACAGGGCTTCGGAAGCGCCAACCACTTAAACGAGGAGAAATTCAACCAACCCTGTCACACCACCTACCTGGGCAGGCTGCAGGCAGTGATCCGCAGCGGGAAGAAGCCCGGGGAGATTAAAGTGACTTTTTCCGGCGAGGGCATGGAGGACGCGGTGGTGCGGCTGCGGGCAGAAGCGTAAAAAGGCGCGGCAAAAGTGTTCGGTTGTGAACATAATTCTGATGTAGGAGGAAAGGCCAGGATACCAGGACAAAAAGCTGGCCGAGAGAAGAGATGTATCATTCTATTTTACCGGGCAAAACATGGCTCGACACAGATGGCAAGAGGATTCAGGCCCACGGGGGCTCCGTGCTGTACCGCGACGGGATCTATTACTGGTATGGGGAAAACAAGGAGAAAACCACAGGGAAAAACGGAATCTGGCATTGGGGAGTAAGGTGCTACGCCTCCAGAGATTTGTACAACTGGGAGGATAAGGGGCTCATCATTCCTCCGGAGCCGGAAAATCCGGCTTCCTCCCTGCATCCCGCTTCCATGATGGACCGCCCCCATATTATCTATAATAAAGATACGAAGAAATACGTATGCTGGCTCAAAATCATGAACCGGGACGGCTCCCAGACGGAGACAGTCCTGACGGCGGACCACATACTGGGGCCCTATACGAAGGTTCGGGAGGGCTTAAAGCCCCTGAACATGAGCGCCGGGGATTTCGACCTGGCGGTGGCGCCGGACGGGAAGGCCTATTATTATTTCGAGAGGGTGCACAGCGAGACCATATGCGCGGATCTGACGGCGGATTATACGGATGTGACAGGGTATTACAGTACCCATTTTCCCCATATTTCACCGCCCTATGTAAGGGAAGCCACCGCACATTTCATGCGCAGGGGCAAGCATTATCTGGTGACATCCGGGACCACGGGGTACCTTCCCAATCCCTCCGAGGTGGCAATGGCGGACACCTGGCACGGCCCTTATGCCGTCCTGGGGAATCCCCATCCGGGAGATGAAAGCCGTACCTCCTTCCACTCCCAGATTTCTTCCGTATTTCAGGTGGAGGGGAAGAAGGATTTGTACATCGCTGTGGCGGACCGCTGGGTGCCGGACCATATGGAACTGCGTTACGAGGAATACGCGGCGGAATTTGAGCGCATATTTGACCCGGATTATGGCGGGGAGATAAAATTTGACGAAAAATTCGGCATGGACGGGGAGAGGGATACCTCCATCGCCGATTATGTATGGCTGCCCTTCCGGTTCGAGGGCGACAGGCCATATCTGGACTGGACGGACGAGTGGCGCATAGAAGATTTTGACTGAATGCGCCGCAGGAAACAAATAAGAGATAGAGGAGAATATAAAAATGGAAAAATACAGAGATCCATCGCTGTCGCCCAAAGAACGGGCGCAGGACCTGCTGGGCAGGATGAGCCTGGAGGAAAAGATGGGACAGGTCAACTGCCTGTTCCCTTACGGCGACAACTGGGATGCGGTGGAAAAGGATATGGAACACGGCATCGGCCAGGTGAGCACGCTGGATGTGCGGGTGATAAAGAGCCTTGAGGAGGCGGCCGCCTGGCAGCGCAGGATACAGGAAAAGGTGATGGAGAAAAGCGAGCATGGGATTCCCGCCGTCTTCCACATGGAAGGGCTCTGCGGCCCCTTCATTCAGGATTCCATGAGCTTTCCGTCAGGGATTGCCAGAGGCTCTTCCTGGGATCCTGAGCTGGAGGAAAAGGTGGGGGAGATCGTGGGGCGGCAGGAGCTTTCCTGCGGCATCACCCAGGTGCTGGCTCCGGTGCTGGATATTTCAAGAGATTCCAGAATGGGACGGCAGGGGGAGGCCTATGGGGAGGATCCCGCGCTGGCCGCGGCTATGGGAACCGCCTATGTAAAGGGCATCCAGAACCAGACCGTCGCCGGAAGAAGAGCGGAATCCGTGGCAAAGCATTTTCTGGGATTTCATGGTTCCCAGGGAGGAATCCATGGGGCCAACTGCGACATACCGGACCGCCTGCTGGAGGAGGTATACGCAAAGCCCTTTCAGGCGGCTGTCAGCGGCGCGGGGCTTAAGGGGGTCATGCCCTGCTACTGCGTCATAAACGGAGAGCCGGTCTCGGCCTCGGAAAAAATTCTGACGGAGCTTCTCCGGGAAAAAATGGGGTTCGAGGGCGTATGCGTATCCGACTATGGAGCGGTGGGGAATGTCCACAATACCCAGAAGGTATGCGAAACCGTTACGGAAGCAGGGCTGTTGTGCATGAGGGCGGGCATGGATGTGGAGGCCCAGAACTGCACGGGCTTCAACCAGGAGCTGGGGGAGTGGTTCCGCACTGGAAAAGCGGATATGGCAATCCTGGACAGGGCGGTGCTGCGCATCCTGGAGGCCAAATTCCGCATGGGCCTCTTTGAGCATCCCTTTGCCCTGGCGGGGGAAGAATTGCGGGAGAAATTTACCGGCAGGGACGATGGGCGGGTTTCCCTACAGTCCGCGCTGGAATCCATGGTGCTGTTAAAGAACAACGGCGTGCTGCCTCTGAAGCCGGGCATCAGGAAAATCGCGGTCATCGGCTGCCATGCCGCCAATGCCAGAAGCCTGTTCGGCGGATATACCCATTTAAGCATGGCGGAGGCCGTCCATGCTGTCGCCAACTCCATCGCGGGCCTGGAATCAGGCAGCGTCCAGGGCAAGGAGCTGGTGACGGTGCCCGGGACCCAGATTCAGAGCGATGAGACGGAAGAGTTTGACGAGATCCTGCGCCATCAGAAACCGGGCTGCCCCAGCATTCTGGAGAAGCTCCGGGAGAAGCTTGGGGGTGTGGAGATCGGAAGAGCACACGTCTGAACTCCAGTCACCAGATCTGATCTCGT
>NZ_CAPDXS010000224.1:0-5405 GCF_948601915.1 uncultured Acetatifactor sp.
CAGCCGCAGGATATACCGGGACGGCTTCTATACAGAATGGAGCGTACAGAAGGACAGCCGAATCACCTGTACACGCAAACATAGCATATGAAAGAACGAGGAGGATTATCTGATGGCATTATACAAAAAACTGGACCTGTGGTCCATTACCGATGGACTGGACAGGATGATGGACTACTGCTACAACGGGAACGAAAAGGGCAGCCCCTACTGGGGCTACTACTATGAGCAGATCAACGAGCTGAGCATCGCGGCCTCCGACATGTACATAGAGCTGGACACCCTGAAGAGCCATCTCTACAGGGAGATGCCCTATAAAAGGATCGCCTTCAGCGACGAGGACGACAGCGACCAGACGGCCATCGCATGGTTCAACACGGCGGCGGCCATGCTCTATGACACCGACATGACGGAGCTTTTGGAGAACGAGAACATCTTCTGTGCGGACGAGTGGGAAGAAAAGAAGAAACGGATCTCCGCCCTGGGACGGCTGACCAAGCGCCAGCAGACAGTGCTCTTCACGGAGGTCACCGCATTCGTCACCCGCTATCTGGAGCTGTCGGCCGCATTCGACACAATCGAGGCCGTGATCAACGAGCTTGACTACCACCAGTCCGCCGTGGCCCGGAGGGATGCTGCAGCATTCCACCAGGCATCCTATGTATGAGGACGGCCCGTAGAATCTGCAGGCCCGGCACCACAAATATAAATGGTAAATAACACAGAGGAGGATTCCATGTATATCACAGCATCGACCTACGGGGGCATCGACTGGCATGACTCCCGCACCATACACGAACAGCTGAAGAGCAACGGCTCCTACAATATTGAAAAGGACAAGATCCCGGAAGCCATCGCCGAGGACATCGCCAAAAACTTCCCCTATGTGGAGGATATCCGGGAAAAAGTCCTGCAGGCCCTCTCCGAAAAGACCTGTTTCCGCTTCATGGTCAAGTCTGAGGAAAAGGACAGCATGGGGAACGTGTCCTATCAGGACTGTGTCATTTATGAGGATGACGGAGGGGCCTGTTATGAATCTGAAGCTGCCTTTGACGGCGAAAAGCTGACGCTGACACAGGAGTATGCTTTCGGGCAGGTATCCTACACCACAGCCTATTACATCGAGGACATCCCGGACAGCCAGCTCGGCTACATCGTGACGGAGGATTTCCTCGCCCCATCCAAAGGCGTCCCGGTGGTACAAAGGATGTACCATGACATCTTTGACGGGCAGGACGCAGCGCAGGGCTATGCCGAAAGCCTCCGGCTGCATGAATTCCAGTATCCGGCATCCATCGTGGCCTTCCTTGTATGCAATAAGGAAAAGGTAACCCATGGTGAATGGTACCGGCTGCAGAGAGAGGCCATGGAACTGATGGAGGAAAAAGGGCAGACGCCTCTGGACGACAGCTTCCACATCTTTGTCAAAGGCCACATAGAGAACCTGAGGCGGCTGCCCGGAAAGGAGGGCGCAGCATGAAAGAGAAGGAACAGGCCATAAGCTGCTCCGAGTGCAGCCACTGCAGCGGATTCCGCCCTGTGGGGAACACCAGGACAGAATTCACCTGCACCCATCCGGACCAGCGCTACATCCAGGATTACTTTTCCCGGAAGAACATGCGCAAGATGCCCGGATTCATCGGATTCGGGGAAAGGTATTCGGAGGAAGTCCCTGTCAGGACCGCCCCGGCATGGTGCCCGAAGAAGATCGGAACGGGCAATGCCCGCCTTAGAAGCAACCGGGGAGATGCAGCACAATGCTGTGTCTCCCCTTTTCATTCCCGTCTATCTTATAAACAGATTCCCAGCAGCAAGCGCACGCATCTGCCCTATCGCTTCATCGTAGGGCACAGCATCTGCTGCAAAGTAGCTCGTAACAGCCTGATAGTCCTCCCTGTAAAATGCATTGTCACAAAATTCCATAATCACCGCCGGGACATCAACTGTGGCCTCCGCTGAAAGGCATATCGGCATCCTGGCACGATGGTCCCTCACTTCTCCTATCAATGAAGCAAACCCATCATCAAACCTTATCAATGGGGTCAGCTTATAGATATCGTACAGATGACGCGAGCAACGCTTTGACCTTCCCTGAAGGTAATAGTCGCACAGGGCAAAGACCTTATCTATATAGGTCCGTTCCAGGGACTGCAGGTTCATGGAGAACTTTCCTAGAGAGAACCGTTCCGCTAAATCTGCCCTCCCGCGCCCTTCCAGATAGTCCCCGATATAATTGCGTATCTCAACCTCCTGCGTAGGGAAAGAATAAGAACCCAGGGCAGTCTCCAGCTTTACATACTGTGGCAGCCTGTCATCCTGAAGGCCGAACACCGATTCATAGGAGAACAGGTAGGCATTGTAGTCCCTGTCGCTCTGCGTTTCCTCCCAGTTTGCGACCGACATCCCCAGTTCTTCGCTAATCCCCTTCAGGACAACATTCTTCAGCTTCTTCCTCCTGCTCTCCCCAATATGTTCCTTGAACGTGATGTCGATATCTTCCGAAAAACGGTCTATCACATGGAAGCCTTTCGACAGCGATGTCCCTCCTTTGAATACACACTGGTCCAGCTGTTCTGAGAGCAGCTTCAGGATCAGTGTCACATAATAGTCCTTCTCCACTACAGCCGGCGTCCTCCCGCTGCTGTCAGATGCCTGTCCGACCATATCCTTAAATATTTCCCTATCCTTGTGCAGATACATTTCTATACCCCCTCTGCCCGCTTCAGCGGGCATACCAATCAATAGTATGGAAGTTTTACTTCCATACTTTTACCCCCTGTCCGCATCAATGGTCCCGAAATCGATACCCGTCTCATAGATTGCCTTGTATATTTTCAGCGGATACTTAGCAAGGAACCTATCAACCACTGCTCTGGTAAGGGCATGCTCCCTGGCGTAGCCCGTGAGGATACGCCCGCAGGCCTCCGGTTCCTCTTCCGCACACTTCTCCAGGTCCTTCAGGCAGTCCAGGAACTGCAGGACAGCCACGTTTTCATCCGTGACCTCCACCACTGGACGCCGCAGGATGTACTTCCGGTTCTTTATGGCCAGCTCCCGAATCTGCGCCGGTGCAAAGTTGCTAGTAATCTCCTCCGTAAGCGGCACCTGCGTGGACAGCCCCATACGGTTTGCTAAGGTATATCCCGAATAGTACCCTACCCTTCTCCCCCTGCGCCTGACATATTTATGGAGTGCAACCGTATCCGCCGTCAAGGCCATCCGTTCCCCGAAGATATCCGTTCTGGGGAAGTAATATATCCCTGCTTCAAACCGGCACAGGATGCCGTCATCGGTGAGTCTCTTTAAATGATACCGGAGGTTCTCTTCCGATAATCCGGGGATGGAAATATCCCCTGAAAAAATCGGTTCCCCCAGTTCATAATTCCCTTTCAGATACTCATACAGCATAGACCCCCACTTCCTTTCGGTTTGTAAATTTATCATTTACTTATTGTTAGTATATCCAAAATCCGAAATTCTGTCAACAGAAAGAAATGGAAAACAGTTGCATGATGTCATAACCACAGTTACCATTTATTTGTCCGATGCACAATATATAGAATTTTCTATTTGACTAAATCTATATATTGTGGCATCATGAACTTGTTATTGATTTTTGTGCAGTTCCAGGACGATAAGCACACGCTGTTTAAGTTTGTACGGAGTCAGGAAGTATAAAGTGCGGGACACTTTATGCCTTCTGGCTCTTTTTATGCCTGTAGGGAGCAATCTTACAGGCAGTCATGCAGTGTCTGCACGCAGGCAGGAATGATTCGGCAGCCCAGGCCGCCATCATCTCCTGCTTTTTTTGTGCAGGCAATGAGCCGGACGGGAATATCTACATCCCCATTCGGCGGATACCGCGGCAGCAAGACAGCAGACGGTGCAGGAAAGGAGGCCGGAAGCAGGAACACACAGATTCACTGGCAAAATCAAAAAGAAAAGAGGAAAAAAGAATGTCACAGGCAACAGAACGGATCCATGAACTGGTGGACAGGCTCAACCAGTACCGCCACGAATACTACAACCAGGATGCGCCCAGCGTTTCCGATGCGGTCTATGACCGCCTTTACGACGAGCTGGAACTCAATGTGCTAAGGTAAAGCACATGGGAGAAGGACACCGGCATCATCTTAAGCAACTCCCCCACCCAGACCGTAGGCTATAAGGCCGTCAGCAGCCTGGAGAAGGTGCGGCATAACATCCCGCTGCTCTCTCTGGCCAAGACCAAGGCGGTAAGCGACCTGGCTTCCTTCCTGAAGGGCCATGCGGCGCTGCTCATGCTGAAGCTGGACGGCCTGACCGTGAAGCTCGTCTACGAAGACGGGAGGCTTGCGGAAGCCTCTACCAGAGGGGACGGCGAGGAGGGGGGGAGAATGTCACCCACAACATCGCTGCCTTCCGGAACGTGCCGCTGTCCATCCCCTACAAAGAGCGCCTTGTAATAACCGGCGAGGGGTTCATCCACAAGAGCGACTTCGAGCGCCTGAAGGATAGGCTCACCGGGAGCGACGGGAAGCCCTACCGCAACGCAAGGAACCTGGCCTCCGGCTCCATCCGGAGCCTGGACGCAGCGGCCTGCAGGGAGCGGGAGGTCAGCTTCTGTGCCTTCAATGTGCTTGAGGGCCTGGCCGAGTTCGAGGACTCGCGGGACAGTCGTAACAGCCTGCTGTCCATCCTGGCTGAGTTCGGCTTCGAGGTATGTCCCGCAGTATATATCCCTCCAGATGCAAAGGCAGACCACATCGAATCGAAGATCCAGAAAATGACAGAGCTTGCGGACTCTAAAGTCTGCGGTGCAGACTTTGACATCCCCATCGACGGGATGGTGCTGCGCTTCGACAGCTTCTCCTACTCCGCAGGCCTGGGCAGGACTGGGCACCATTACAACGATGGCATCGCGTTCAAATTTGAGGACGACACCTATGAGACGGTATTCCGTACCATTGAATGGCAGACAGGCCGCAGCGGCGAGATAGCGCCGGTTGCAGTGTTCGACACAGTGGAGATCGATGGCTGTGAAGTATCCAGGGCGAGCCTCCATAACCTGACCTTCATCAAAGGTCTGGAGCTGCATCCCGGGTGCCGCATCCTGGTCTCCAAGGAAGGCATGATCGTCAAGACGCTGTTCTACCACGATGAGATTGCGGCCGTCCCGAAGCAGGTGCCCAAAGTCACGCTGGACAGGAATGAGCTGGATATGGCAAAGATGCTGGTTGACAGCATGACCAAGCCTTTTGTCCCGGAGGATTTCAAGGATGAGTACCAGGCAAGGCTGCGGGATGCGATTATGAAAAAGATCCAGGGGAAGGAGATCGTCACCGCAGATAACAGCGAGTCGGGCAACGTAATCGACCTGATGGAAGCCCTGCAGAAGAGCCTGGAGATGTCCAGCGGGAAGAAAA
>NZ_CAPDXS010000225.1:0-5333 GCF_948601915.1 uncultured Acetatifactor sp.
TTTCCCTACACGACGCTCTTCCGATCTCTTCCGCAGTCACATCATCTCCTCCGCCGGGATAGACAAAGAAGCTTACATAGTCCACTGCATTTTCAAAATAGCGATGGGTGGTTATATCAATACCAGAAGTGCGGCTAATATAGAGCGCCCCCGTCTCCCTCTCCCGGTAGACCGCCGGGACAGTGTAACCATATCCAAAATCACTCATACCGCCTTGCTCCAATGGTATGCGCTGCACTTCAGTGCCATCCCAGATAAGGGCTGTAAAGGTGAAATCATAGCGTGTATTTCCATATACCTCCGAAACGCCCTTTCCATATATCAGCAAATCCTCTGTGCCGTCCCCATTCAAATCCCCAAGCGTAGCATACATGGCCTCTTCAGGGCCGTATGTATTCAGCGCTTCCAGAAGCGCCTCCCGGCGCTGGCGGTCCAGGATTCTGGCATTTTCTTCTTCTTTCTGCTGTTGCTCCAGCAACTCCTCTTTCTGCTGTTCCAGCTCCTCTATCAGGGCATCTATTTCGGCATTGCCCGCATCTGCGATTTCTTCCGCCACATACTCCGGAACATCATCAATGGTAAAGGACGAGACTGTGATGGAACTGTCCTCTCCGGCATAGACAAGCTGCGCCGTCTCCCCGGCCTTTATCGTAGCTGTCTGCAGGATCTCGCCCTCCGGACTGGAAATCGTACATTCCACCTTTCCCTCCAGAAGATAGACATTCATATGCTGCGCATCCGGCGATTCCACAAAGCCGCAGGTGCCCCGGATGCCGACTACCATCGTAGAATTCCGGATGTCCATGGATTCGTCTTCTTCAAGGGGTTCGGCCACATTGAAGAAGAGACTGCCGGAATGAACCAGGACTTCCAGATATTTGCCCTCTTTTTGAATTTCCACCTGGCTTTGCGCGTCCATCTTGGCCAGCTTCGTATCGTCAAGGTTAATCCAGGCATAGCTCCCGGAGCGGGTGTCCACCTGATATCCGCTGTAGAGCTTCAGGCCCTCGATAATCGAGACGCCCTTTCCGTCCTTGTCCGCCACGGCCACTTCGCCCTGTGTCCTCAAAAGCTCAATGGTGGTCGCCGCCATCCCGCCGCAGGCCGTGCAGGAAAGCAGAAAGGCTGCTGCCAGCAGGGCTGTGACGGCGCGGAAAAAGACATTGTTGTGATATTTCATTTCTGTTTATTACTCCTTTGCATTCGTGTATCCTCCCGGAGTCTCCAGGACGCTTATCGTGCGGCTTTTCGGAAGCCGTTCCTGCCGATTCCCCTGTTTTTCCAGGAACCTTTCTGACTTGCACCTGATTCCGCTTCCTGAAATCGCGGGAGTCCGGCCTGTTATGCCAGATCCGGCTCCCGCCGCATTTCTCAGCGGAAGCTCTTCACCCAGGCTATCAGGGAGTCATGGTACACGTTCTCCCTCACGTCCCTGCGCATCTGATCGGTAATGGGCCCGTTCTTTTCCATGATGGCCAGAATCGCTTCCTGCAGTCCGGCAATCTTTCCTTCCTCGAACACTTTCTTCAGGGCCTCTTCCGCGGCGGCTTTTCCGTCCGCAGGGCCGTGTGCCGTCTCCTGCCCTGCCGCGCCTGCCAGGGCGGATTCTGCTGCCCCGGACGGCTCTGTCGCTTCGGCTTTCCCGCCGCAGGCCCCATCCCGGGTATTTTCCCCTGCGCCGGACGATTTCTGCGCTGTTTCCCCGAGGACACCCTCTTTGCCGGATGCTTTCCCCCCGGCTTCCCATACGGCCCTTTCTGTGCCGGCGCTGTTCTGCTGAGCCTCGTTTGCCGCGCTGGATTCTTTCACCGCTTCCCCGCCGGATACCTTCTGTCCGGCATCCTGAGCCGTCTCTCCGGCCCCGGGCTGCTCAGGGCTTTGAGCGGCAGTCTCCCCCGGTTCTTTATCGGAAGCGCCCTGGGGCAGATCCTCTGTCCACTCCCCGTTTTCCGGCACCCAGATCTCCCCGGAATTCGCCTTTACGTTCACGGCGATATGGCCTCCGGCCACGCTCACCCGCTGGCCGCTGAGGGCGCCGACATATTCCGCCGCGTTCCCCGCAGGCAGGGTCATCACGTAGTCGCTGTCGTCATTGTTCACCGTGACCAGGACGGACTCTCCGTTACAGTTCCTGGAGAAAGCGTACTGGCGGTTGGTCAGCAGCAGTTCCTGATAGTCCCCGTAGGAAAGCGCCTTTATCTTCTGCCGCGCCTTGCCCAGCGCAGCGATCAGGCCCGTGCAGGCATTCTTCTCCAGAGCGTCGCCAAAATCCGACAGGGAGAGCGCGGGGCGCAGGGAATCATCGGAATACCGTTCTTTTTTACCCTCTATACCGAATTCCGAGCCATAATAGACAGAAGGCACGCCCGGCAGCGTGTACAAGAGCACATGCACCGGCGCGAAATGGGCCTTGTTGTTCAGCTTCGTGTAGATCCGCTCCACATCATGGTTGTCCACGAAGTTGTACAGCTTCAGTCCGTCCGGCCTGTTCCCGCCCATGCCGTACAGACGCTTCACCGTGTGGGCGATCTCGAAGTAGTTGTGGTCGTTGTGCCCGGAGTACAGGGCCTTGTGCAGATGGTAATTGGTGACGGAGTGCAGGGTCCCCTCGTTGACCCAGCGGGTGTAGTCCCCGTGGATGACCTCGCCCATGAGCCAGAATTCCGGCTTCACCTCATCAGCCACACGGCGCAGCGCTTTCATATAATCGAAATCCAGAACATCCGCCGCGTCCAGCCTTATGCCGTCGATGTCGAACTCGCTTACCCAGAACCGCACCACATCGCAGATATAGTCCCTCACCGCGGGGTTCGACTGGTTCAGCTTGGCCAGCAGGTCATAGCCGCCCCAGTTCTCGTAGGAAAAGCCGTCGTTGTACTGGTTGTTCCCCCAGAAATTCACATTGCGGTACCAGTCTCTGTAAGGGGAATTCTCCCGCTTCTCCCGGATGTCCCGGAAGGCGAAGAAGTCCCGCCCCGTATGGTTGAACACGCCGTCCAGGATGACCCGGATGCCCTGCCTGTGGCACTCCGCCACATAGTTCGTCAGGTCCTCGTTGGTGCCCAGGCGGCTGTCCAGCTTTTTGTAATCCGTGGTCTCATATCCGTGCCCCACGGACTCGAACAGGGGCCCGATATAGACCGCGTTGCAGCCGATTTCCCTGATATGGGCTATCCAGGGAATCAGGGTGTTCAGCCGGTGCACCGGCTCTGTGTAGGAATTCTCCCTGGGCGCTCCGGTAAGCCCCAGGGGGTAGATATGGTAAAAGATTGCCTCGTCGTACCATGCCATGTCGCATTTCCTCCTGTACGGATCTACTTTTTCTGATTTCCTTTTCCAGTATAATCCGAACGGCGGAAATAGTCAACTCCTCCGCCCATGTCGAACACGCCCATGGCCTCAATGTCGATGGAGGAGGCGTCGATCAGCCCGGAGGCATCCTCCCGCTGCCCCTGGTCCGTGGCAGGGATGGAGCCGTCAAGCTGTCCCCGGATGCTCTCTGCACGAAGCAGCACGGTCCGGTACAGCATCCCGGCGGCGGCGTCATATTCCGCATAAGGATAGAACGCCGTGGGGTCCGTCTCCACCAGCCCGTCGATCTGGCTCCGGATACGGCCATAGACCTCCTCGAACCTCCCGCCGGACACATACTCTTCCGTCAGCTTCCGCAGATATTCGTGATATTTCGCAAGATAAGCCTCGTCCTCCAGCAGGGCATCGAAAAAGTCCGTCCCCTGAAAGGGGGTATCGATGGCGTCATTGATCATCCCGGACGCGCCGTCCCCTGCGCCCATGCCCATCCCTCCGAAGGACAGATTGTAATCCCACGGAATGACGTTCAGTTTTCCATCGTTCTCATACAGGTAATAGTTGTGGGCCATATTGCCGGAGAGGCTGTCCAGGTTCACGGAGAAGGTATGCACGGCCATGTATTTCAGCACATTGTCGATGTCGAGGGATTCCTCCAGCTCCCTTCCCTGGCTGATGTTGCGCAGCGCTTCTACTACTCTTTTGTGGTCTTTTTTGCCGCTGTCCGTCACTTCCCCCTCCCATATGGTGGAATAGCTGTCCAGGTCATCGTCGGTGTAATTCAGATCCGCTCCGCCCGAGCCCATGGAGAAACGTCCTCCGAAGGGCATGCCTCCGGGCTGCTGCGGCGTGGAGCCGTCTCCGCCCCCCTGACCGCCCTGGCCGGGGCCCTGTGTGTCCCCTGGAAGGCCTTCTCCAGCGGGAAAATCTCCTCCGGCAGGAAGTCCCTCTCTGGCAGGAAAGCCTCCTTCGGTAGGATATCCTTCTCCGGCGGGAAAATCTCCTCCGGTAGGAAGTCCTTCTCCAGTGGGAAACTCTCCTCCGGTAGGAAGTCCCTCTCCGGCGGGAAACTCCCCTCCGAAAGGAAGCCCTCCTCCGAAGGAAGTTCCATCCTCTCCCGGCCTGCCGCCCTCCCCGGGCATATTCTGTCCTTCCTGTCCGCCCTTGCTCCTGTCCGGAAAGCCGTCCCTCTCCATACCGGGCCCGCCTCCCATATCCATCCCCTCCGGCTTATAGAGGTTTCCGCCCTCCACCCCGTAGTTGCGCAGCAGAAAGCTGTCCTCCACGGCCTCCAGCGCCAGATATACGCCCCAGTACGTACCGTTTACCGAAATTTCGGCATAATTGTACAGGGAGGCATCCGCCTCCAGATACCGATACATATCATAGACGATGGCCTCCTTCATATTCGTGGCATCGGCGTAATTGTTGTTCAGAATCAGCTTGTCGAGCCCCAGGCAGGTCTGTCCATCCACATAGTGGTCAAATTCCAGCTTCAGGCTGTACCTGTCCGTGTCCGGATCCGCGGCAATGGCGGACAGGCTGGTATTGCCCTTGGGCCGGATTCCCACGTTCCGAAGTTCATGGCCGTTAATCGTCACGTCACAGGAATAGTATTCCTCCGCCATGGCATTGTCCAGCATCTCCTCCCATGCCCCATCCTCCATCTGGATGTCGATTTGAATCACCGAATCTTCGCCGAACAGCTCCGCCTCATACTCCATGGCAATGCCTTTTCCGCCCACCGCTTCCACGAGCCTGTGGGGAAACGCCACCGCCAGGACGCAGAACAGGACGGCGGCGGCCATGGCGATGCACGCTGTTTTCACCGCATATCTGCTGCTGATCATGCCTTTTCCTTTCCGGGCGGACTGTTCCTTATCCGCCCTGTCTATTGTTTGCTCTGGCTGGCGTTCGCACTGGCTGGCATCTGCACTGGCTGGCGCCCGCACTGTCCTCCCTGGCTGTTGTCTGGCACTGGCTGGCATCTGCACTGGCTGGCACCCACACTGTCCTCCCTGGCC
>NZ_CAPDXS010000226.1:0-5267 GCF_948601915.1 uncultured Acetatifactor sp.
CTTCCGATCTCCTGGGCGTGACAGAGCAGCTGCTGCCGCTCTTGCCGGGGGACGGGGAGCTGCGGAGCCTGCGGGAGAAGATTGCAGGGAGAATCGGGAACAGGTGAGGACAGATAAATGAAATTCCCGAGACAGGGTGCAGGAGAAATCTTGCACCCTGTTTTTATGCTGCATAATGCCGGAATTTACCGTACTACACCGGTTAAACGAATATGGCTGGCGTTATGCAGTCGGGTTACTCGGAAAATATAACCGTTAAGCAGTATATATGGTTCATGAAAGGCGGAATACGGAACCATGAAAAGGGTTACAATAAAAATGCAACACTCTGGGGGAGAATGTTGCATTTTTACTGTTCATATATATTATCGGAACCAATCCGGAATACTTTAGTGTTTTCCCGAAAATATTTCAAAAATCAATGCGCCCTAAATCTTGATTTTGGCAAAGACTTCATCCTTGTCGTCCTGGTCGATGCACAGATACCGTTTTGTGATGCCGTAAGCGGAATGGTTATAGATGCTCATCAGCAGAGCCGGAGGAGTCCCCTGTTTCCAGGCGTGATAGCCGAAAGTCTTTCTCAGGGAATGGCAGCTGACATTGGCGTCCAGCCCGGCGAAAGCGGCGGCGTTTTTTACGATTCGATAGGCCTGGAAGCGGCTCAGGGGCTTTGACTTCTGGAGTTGGCTGCCGAACAGCCAGGAGGAGGGGCTTTTTTCCTCGATATCCGCGTATTGTTCGAGAATTTCCCTGATTTCCCGATTCATATAGATGCGGTTGGTCTTGCCTGTCTTGCGTTCTGTTACGACAATGTGGGTCCGCCACGTTCTGTGTTCAAAATTGTACAGATTCCCATAGGTAAGGTTCAACATATCCGAGATGCGAAGGGCGGAGTTCAGTCCCATGATGATCAGCATATGGTTCCTGGGATTGGGATGCTCCTGCAGATAGTAGTTTTTGAAGGCCGTCAGCTGTTCAGGGCTTTTAATGGGTTGCGTCGTGCTCATAGTTGTCCTCCTTGTGTTTTCTGCAACATTCTCCCCCAGAAAGTTGCATTCTGTTAAGTCCATATTCCAGCTTAACAAGAATACCGCGAATGTAAAACCAGGAGGGACAGGGATGCTGAGACTGACGGTGAGCCCGGAGGAGTACCTGATGATAAACGACAACATAAAGATTGTATTCCTGGGCGGCTCCAAGAATAATATGCGGATTATGGTGGACGCCCCTAAGGAAGTGAGCGTTGTCAGGAGCGCAGCCATGGAGAACCGCATCCCCAGTCCGGAGGAACGGGCGAAGCTGCCCCGGTTCCACGCGGTGTCCGGGAAGCAGGGAAAGCGTTGAAACAAAGGACGCCGGGAGGGTTATGCTGAGAGAAAGGCCGGAGCGGGACAGGGCAGTCAAGGGCCCGATTGCCCGGTTCCTGTTCCGGCTCCTGTAACCGTCCGGCTTGGGGGACTGCCCTGAAGCATCCCGTGCTGTGGAGCGGAATCTGGATGAACTGAAAATACGCAACTGACGCAAAAGGATTTGCGCGGTAATACAAGGAGGTAAATTATGGTAGTACAACACAACTTAACAGCAATGAATTCCAACCGTATGTTGGGCATCACCACAAAGACCCAGGCAAAGGCCACCGAGAAGCTGTCTTCCGGTTACAGGATCAACCGGGCGGCAGACGATGCTGCAGGTCTGGCTATCTCCGAGAAGATGAGGAAGCAGATCCGCGGCCTGACCCAGGCTTCCGCCAACGCGCAGGACGGTATCAGCGCGGTGCAGACTGCTGAAGGCGCTCTGAACGAAGTGCATGACATGCTGCAGAGAATGAACGAGCTGGCAGTAAAGGCCGCGAACGGAACCATGTCCGAGAGCGACAGGGATGCTATCCAGAACGAAATCGACCAGCTGACTACGGAGATTGACCGTGTCTCTACGACAACCAAGTTCAACGAGACCTATCTGTTGAAGGGCGCGAATGGCAGCGTGGCCGGCAGCCTGACGTATAAAAAAGTATCAGGTAGCCTGACATCATTGAAGTTTACTCAAACTGACGCATTGTCAAATAAAAATTTCAAGGCACTTGATACCCAGACAGGAACTGCCCAGCTTGGCTTTGGCGCTAAGATTTCTGGAACTTTCAATGCCACGACATCGACGGTCGGTAATAAGCAGTCTTTAAGCAAGGTTAAGTTAACCGGAGCGGCAGCAACCAACACCAAGTGGAGCGGCAAGCAGATTACGGTAGGAAGCACCACATATGTTCTGGTAGAGAGCACTTCTGCTAAGGTGGCAAATAAGGATAAGGCGAGCGCAAGCGCTCTGGTGAAAGCAATCAATGACGCCAATATCGGTAAGACCAAGACGCAGGGAGCTACTGTCAAGGCATTTACCAGTATGGATCAGCTGTCATCCGCTATCCGCCGCCAGTTTGGTACGGAGCTTAAGTCCGTTACGGCCGTTTATGATGAGAAAGCCCAGACCATCGTGCTGAAGGTAGAAGCGTTCGCAGATTTGAATGATGCCATTAACTTCAGTCTGCATGTAGGCGCTGATTCTTCCAGCGACAACAAGATCAGCGTGAACATCTCCATGATGAGCGCGAGAGGTCTTGGTGTGAACGGTCTGAACATCGGCGGCGACAGCGTGGACAATGGCACAAAAGCTATCGATGTCGTAGCGGATGCTCTGCAGAAGGTATCCGATCAGAGAGCGGCCCTTGGTGCTGTACAGAACCGTCTGGAGCACACCATCGCCAACCTGGACAACGTAGTGGAGAATACACAGTCCGCAGAGTCCGCAATCCGTGATACGGATATGGCCACCCAGATGGTTACTTACTCCAACAACCAGATTCTGGCTCAGGCCGGTCAGGCTATGCTGGCACAGTCCAATCAGGCAAACCAGGGTGTTCTGTCCTTGCTTGGCTAATTCGTAGCTGTGGGTTAAGTACAAAGAGAAGTATAGGAAAATCAGAAGGCATGGTGCAGTCTTTGCGCCATGCCTTCTTAAGGAATAAGAAAGGAACGAAGAAAATATGAACACCCATATTTTGCTGACCATATCCATCCTGATTTCCAACCGCCCGGATACCGTGCGGAAATGCCTTGATTCCATCCAGCCTCTGCTGAAGAAGGTGCCCTCCGAGCTGATCCTGGTGGACACGGGGTGCGGGGAACAGGTGAGGAGCGTCATTGAGGAGTATACGGACAATATTGTGGACTTCGTGTGGTGCAGAAATTTTGCCAAAGCCCGCAATGCCGGGCTGGAACGAGCCAGAGGGGAATGGTTCATGTACATGGATGACGACGAGTGGTTTGAGGATGTGAGGGATATCATTCGATTCTTCAATTCCGGGGAATTCAGGATATATGGAGTAGGGCTTTATACTACGCGTGATTATATAAGGACGGACGGTTCGCAGTATATTGATTCACTGGCGGCGAGGATGGTCCGCCTGGAGCCGGACATCAGATTCATTTATCGGATTCATGAATGCTTCAACCGGGCGCCGGGTAAGGCGAAACGTATAGACGCTTTTACGCATCATTATGGTTATGCATACCAGACTGCGGAGAAAGCGCGGGAACATGCGGCGAGAAATATTGGGCTGTTACAGGAGGAGCTTGCTGAGCACCCTTCCAACATGCGGCATATGCTGCAGCTGGTGCAGGAATATAACGCCCTTGGCGAGGCGGAAAAATCTCTGGAACTGTCCCTGGAGGCCATTGAAAGGGCGAAAGCGGGGGCGGTGGAGGAAGAATACTGCCTGTCCTCCCTCTATGGAAATGCCATTAATGGCTACATAGTTACATACCAGTATGATGAGGCCATCCGAAAAGGGGAGGAATATATAAAAAGCAAGCGGACGGACAGGATGGTGAAAGCTCTCATAGCCGGACGCCTTGCTGTCGCCTATGTGGATAAAGAGGATTATGGGAAAGCCTTTTCCCATGCAAAGAATTATTGGGATACCTATCAGGCATACCTGAAAAACAGAGATGCCTTTATTGGCTTTGAGACACCAGTGACGCAAAGTTGTTTCAATAAACAGAAGCGTACACCTATCCTGGGTAACGGAGTGCGGGCTGCGGTGCATTGTGGACAGGCTGTATGGGCCTGGAAATGGTTCCGGGAGATGGATTGGCGGTTGGAGAAATACAGTCTTGATTTCGGGGTAATCCGCGATATCCTGAAGTGCATGGCCGGAGCGGACATGCAGGAACTGCCCCTCTATGAAAAAATGTGCAATGTGATTCTGGAACGACAGGATTTGGAGGAGGTCGTCCTGGAGGATGTTCTGGAATGCTGTGATATCCATGAGGAAATGCAGGATGGAGGAGAAATGGACTTCTGTGAGGAAGCGGAGGGCTGCAGGGTATGTGACAGTCAGATATTTAGGAAACGTACCAGAGGCATTTCCGCTTTTGGCAATTTACCAATAGAGCATTGGTTCATAAGGCTGGCCAGGTTGACCGCAGCTGCTTTTTGGCCGGAGCGGGGCATTTCCTGCAGGGGTGAGGAAGCGGAAGCTATGGCTTTAGAAATTTGGAAGGCCAGAGAAGAGAGCATGTTATATATGAAAGCTTATCATATGCCGCAAACGGTGAATATTTTGGGCGGAGACATGGGACACATGTTGGAGGAGATTCCTTTCTCCCAGTGGGAAAAGGATCTGACAGACCATTTTAGCCGATATACATGGAAAGATACTGTTTGGCTGGCAAAGGCTTTCAGGGCGGTTCGGGAGCAGGACAGTATGCGTATGCTGGCATGGAGAGCAGCCTGCGGCATCAGCCGGGCAAGCTGGGAGACGGCAGCTTTGGAAAACATGGCAGAGGAGTCAGACGGCTTTGCGGACAATGTGTTGGGAGGGCTCAGGGAATATGCCCTCTGCAGAATCAAATTATGTGAAGAAATCTACAAAGAAAAGATTATCCGCTCCATGCCGGATCTGCTTCCGGAGGAATATCAAGGGGCATACGTGATTCGGAATTTGCTGGAGAAGACGGAGGCGGCGCAATATGCGGAGGCGGTGGAGTCTGTCCGTGAAATCATGAATCTGCTTCCTGGGCTTGCTCCTATCATGAGACATTATCTGAAATGGCTGGAGATACAGCTGGAACGGCAAAAAAAGGAATCTACACAGGCTGCCGGAGAACTCCAAGTGCTGGCCAGGCAGATCAAGGCCAGGGTTCATGCTTTGATGGAGGCCGGGCAATACGAGGCGGCCCTGGGCGTGACAGAGCAGCTGCTGCCGCTCTTGCCGG
>NZ_CAPDXS010000227.1:0-5140 GCF_948601915.1 uncultured Acetatifactor sp.
TCCGCCCCATTAACTTATGGCATTTTCCGTCCTGTTATTTTAATGCCGAAAAAAATGGACTGGAAAAACGAAAAGCAACTACAATATGTCCTTTCACATGAGTATGTGCATATCTATCGCTATGATACGGTAACAAAGCTGATTGCGACGCTTGCCCTTTGTATTCATTGGTTCAACCCCTTTGTGTGGGTGATGTATATTCTTTTTAACCGTGATATAGAACTGGCTTGTGATGAAAGCGTTATACGACAATTTGGAGAAAAATCTAAATCTGCCTATTCGCTAATGCTTATCAGCATGGAAGCAACGAAAAGTGGACTATTGCCACTTTGCAACAACTTTAGTAAAAATGCTATCGAAGAAAGGATAACTGCAATTATGAAAACGAAAAAAATCACTATTTTCTCACTTGTTTTAGCCAGCCTTATTGTTGTCGGGGTAGGCACTGCATTTACGACTTCTGCACAAGCTAACAATAATAATCCAACTTCTGATGGACAGGAGTACAAAACAACAAATGCTTCCGAAAATGCTTCCGATTATAATGCGATAGAAACGTCCGGCGGTAATATGGACTATGGGATATATGAAGAATATGGATTGATTTATGATAAGGATAGCAAGTGCTACACTTATAAGGGAAATGTTGTCCGATTTTTTAATGACCCAGTGGGCGGCGCAAGTTTTACCAATTTCTTTACGGGAACAGTGGATATTGAAGCGGAACGGGATACAAACGATAAACTCATTGGTATTCGGGAATGCACAAAAGAAATTTATGACAGACATACAGAAAAGTATGAAAACTCAGGACTTAAATCAATGCCCGCTGGCACTTCTACGGAAAATGGAAATATGATTAGAAATCATGAATCTTACAGCATGGAATCTGGAGATAAGACAGAAAACATGAATACGCTCCAAGACTATGAATCCTATGGCGTAGTTTATCACCCAAAAGATGGGTATTGGTACTACAACGACCAGATAATTGGTATATTCATTGATAGTGAAAAACCCATCGTCTATTTTAATGACAGTGGCAGTATATATCTTTCCATTGCTAAAAATAGTGAAAATGGAGTTATGGAGATTAAGGAAATTTCCGAAGCGGAAGCGCAAAAACTTTTACGGGATAATAATTCAAGCAATTCTGCTTCATTCACAGTAGAAGAACCTTGAAATAACAAGTGCCTTATAAACTATACGCCGTATTATGTGGGAGAAGGGGGGAACTATTTATTCCTTGCACAGAAGCGAAATGCACTGCTCGTTCTTCACACAGCCGTCCACTGTGGAATAGAACCTCCAGCAGAACAGGTCTATGGGGTTCGTATTGTCCGTGAGGGCCAGCGTCAGCTGGGTGGAAAGGTCTCCGAAGTTCATCTGCACGATATCCGCCTGTACGCCAGCATTGATGGACACCAGGTAATCGTTCAGGGCCTTCTCCACGCTGGCCTCAGCGGGCAGTTCATTGGGCACGGGATACATGATGGAGACCGCCGGCCACTGGGACGGATCCTCCCCGGCCGCAGCTTCGCCGGAACCCGCTCCTTCTGCGGATTCTCCTCCGCCTTCGGCTTCCCCGCCGTCTCCAGCCTGTCCTCCGTCCGCCTCGGAATTCTCTTTCCCGCCTCCGGAAGCGCTCTCTCCGCTGCCGGAGGCATTTCCGCAGGCAGCCATGGAAATCGTCATGGCCGCTGACAGAAGCAGCGCGATCCATTTCCTTTTCATATCGTTTTCCTCCTTTACCGAACCGCTCCGGCGGTTCCTGATGTTTCTATTCTACGCAATGACGATATGAAAGAATATGCAAAATCTGACTGCGGCTGCCGCATTTTCTGATATTCCCTGCCATCCGCCCCTGCAGCGGCCAGGACTCCCTCATCCAGAGCGCTCCTCCCTTTTGGGCAGAAGCAGCTCGGCCACCGCCCCTTTGGAGGGCCCGTTATAGAAGAACAGCTGCGCCCTCTCCCCGTACATCAGGTAAATGCGGTATTTTACATTATCAATCCCCACATGCCGGGAATGGTAGCGGTATTCCGTCACCGGAGCGTTCAGCTCCTCCAGCCTCTCTTCCGGATAGCCTTTCCCGTTATCCGAAATCCGGATGCTGATATACAGCCCGTCTTCCCTCTCAAGCTCCTTTACCGCCACCTCCACGGACAGGATCTGTCCCGGTCTGTTTGCATGCTTTACGGCGTTTTCCACAAAGGTCTGGATCGCCAGGATGGGCACGCGGCAGTCCAGCAGCTCCCGCTCCACTTCCTGCAGGATCAGGATGGGCATCTCTCCCCTTACCATATAGATATGGCAGTAGGCCTCCACTTCCTTCAGCTCTTCCCCTATGGTCACCAGGCTTTCCTGGCTCTGGAAGACATAGCGGAAATGCTCCGAAAGCCAACGGATCATGCGCCGCACCGTGTCCACGTCCCCATCCGCCAGAAGGGAATCCATGATATTGAGACAGTTGATGAAAAAATGGGGATTCACCTGCAGCTGATAATACTGGAGCTTAGCCGCATTGGCCTCCATCTCCTTCTTATACTTTTCCTGCTGCATATGCTGCATCTCTTCCACGATTTCGTCCAGTCTGTGGTTGATTTCCAACAGCTCCCGGACCTTTGTCCCCTCCGTCTCCGGATATTCGCCAGCCTTTTTGTTCTCTTTCATTCTGTCCAGCCGACTGGCCAGATGCTCCACGGGCCACACAAGGGTATGGCTGAACAAATGCCGGATCCTGAACAGGACCCCCACCAGGATAAGCGGGATGAGGATGAACAGCAGCCAGAATTCCCAGCTGCCCACCAGCGCCCGCATCCCTCCCGTCTCCTGGATCACGGCGAGACGCATCTGCCGGAAGTTTATAGGCTCCGTGGCCACCACGATGCCGCTTCCCTGCAGGATCTGCCCTTTCCGGACGGACTCTGCCAGCTCCGCTCCCCGGGATTCTGACAGAATGGGGCCGATCGTCTCCAGCACCCTTTCACTGTCACAGAAGACAAGCTCCAGCCCGTCCTGATGGGCAAAATAATTGGTCAGATTCAGGACGAACCCCAACAGCTTCTGCCTGCCCCCCTTACATAGACAAGATACCCCTCCCCCTCATACTCGAAAAAGCCCTCGTGGCAGACTGTATCCCCGATTTCCATCAAATAGGATTTCAGACAGAGGTTCAGGCGGTAAATGTCGCCTGCGTGGGGGAATTCGCTGTATCGGCTGCGCAGCGTGTCTTTCCAGGCATCATAAAAGAAAACGCCTCCGAAATAGTCAATGCTGCCCGCCCGTCCTTCCATATCATTGGCCAGGTAATAGGCGGCACTGTACCACTCCGTCTCCTGCAGGTATGGGCGCTTCAGCGTCTGGTACTGTGCATTCTCGCTATAGACCCGGTTCACATAGCCTTTCATGGAATCGATGTCCTTGTTCAGCTGTAGCGCATAATGGCTGGCCACCATCTGGTTGCCTTTCGCCAGCTCCTCCGTGACCTGGAGGATGGCATAGATACCGTAGACCAGAAAGACCGCCAGCACCAGGCATGACGCCATCGCCCAGCCGGCCAGCAGATAACTGCGCAGCGTAGAAACCTCCGCCCCGGCAAAACGGCTGCCGTTTCCCTTTCTATTCCTGTTCCGTTTCAATGGGCACAATGCCTCCTCTCTGTCCGTCTCTGATGCCGTGCCCGCTCTTTTCGAACGAATGTTCCTCGAATCCCTGCGGATTCCGGAGCGCGGCCCAACTGTTTTGAATTCATGGCGCGGCTCCGGCTGCTGTCAAAGCTCCAGGCTCTGGAAGAAGTCCAGGGCGCCTCCGCGCCGCTCTTCTGCATATTGCAGGAAAAAGGCCTTCATCTCAGGGTTGTCCTCTCCCATGTCCTCTAAAATTCCCTGGAAGTTGTCCTCCGTGATGCAGCCAAGCTGCGCGAACAGGCTGTAGTGCTCCCGGTGGCCGCCATGCTCCTGCCGGATGACCTGCCAGGTCTCTTCCGTGGACCTGCCCTTGGTCAGGCTGCGCAGATACTGTTCCAGCTCTTCCCTCAATGCGGGATGCAGGCGCTGAGGACGGAGCAGGCGCAGGAAGGACAGGCGCACCTTGGTCCTGCGCCTGGCGCTGGCGAACTCCTCCAGGTCAGTGCCGATGTAGTCTTCCTCTCCGTAGACGGACTGGCTGATGTACCCTTCCGCGTCCGAGGCCCGCAGGACGGACAGGAGCCGGATGTCCCACTGCTCCAGCCACTCCCTGCTGCCCGCCCTCCGGATGTCCAGAAGGTAAGGGGCCTCCAGCATGGTCACGGATGCTGCCAGGAGCTCCGCGCAGGAGGGCTTTTCCCCTGCCCCGGGCGCGCTCTCCCCCGGAATCCTGTCATGGAGCGGTGCGCACATCCCCCCATCCGGCTCCCCCCAGGCCTCTCCCCCTGAATCCTCCGGGGCCGTCTGCCCCCCGCTCCCGCAGTCCGGCTCCCGCACCACGATCCGCTGCAGGCTCCCGCAGTCCTTGAAGACAGCCCTGCCGAAGCGCACCTCCCGCTTTGGAAAGGAGATCTCCGCCAGGCTGCCGCAGTGGGCAAAGGCCCAGTCGCCCACCTCCTGGATGGTATCCGGGAGGCATATGCCGCACAGGCTCTTCTGGCTTAAGAATGCCTTCCTGTCGATGGCAGTCACCGGATATCCCTGAATCCGGGACGGCAGCGAAAGGTTCGCGGCAAATCCCCGAAAGCCGGTGACGATCGCCTTTTCCTGTTCTGTCCTGTAGCTGATGGTTCCGTTTTCTGTTTCTATCTGTTTTTCCGTCATATTATCACCGTTTTTTCAAATATATCATATTTTCAGTCCCTGTCTTCCGGCTAAACCGTTTATCGGGCAGGCTGGTGGATTATGCCATTTTCCCGCTTCATCCGCCAACAGAATGCTCATGCCTGGCAGGATGCCCCGCTCTGTTCCGCCACGCAATACTGCCGGTGCAGCTCCCATATCTTCTGCCGCATCCGCTCCAGCAGTTCCGCCGGTTCCAATACAGTGGCATCCTTCCCGAACGGCAATATATAGTCGGCCACCCATTCCAAGGCGGCGTGGTCTATCTCCATGTCGATCATCCCCCCGCCCGTGGGAAGGGGCTTCAATCCCCCTGCAAGCAGGCATTC
>NZ_CAPDXS010000228.1:0-5069 GCF_948601915.1 uncultured Acetatifactor sp.
TATTTTGTCTATTATGGCCATGTTCTGGCCTACTGGGTGAATGATTACATCCCCAGATTGAATCGCGTCTGCTTCTTCGTGAATGTAATAGGGATCGTATTGATTCTGGAAGTGCCCTGTATCATGATAATCAACAGATTCTTTCCGTTTTTGGTGGGGCGGAGGAAGATGACTGTCTGTCGGGGGCGGCGAAGATTGCCCCATCCGGAGGATGATAGGCGAACACTATAAAGCAGACAAAGAGTACGCCCACCAGCCCCCACAGGAGAGGGGCACAGCCTTTCAGCCTACAGGACAGCGTAAATCGGTAAGCAAGCAGGAACGCCACCAGCGTGCTCAGGAGAAAGTCTGCTATATCCAAGACAAAGAAATCCCTGCCAAGCACAAAGGTATATACATAATAAAAGACAGGAACCAGCAATGTGCCGACCAGGATACCAAAGCCCAGAGATGGCACGATACAGGGAAAGCTGCCCCGGAACCTGACGATCATGACAAGGGAATACAGCGCCATGGGGAAAAATATCAGCTTCATATGCTCCCATATGGATTCGCTGACCGGCGCAAAAAGGCCCGCCACAGGGTTCCACCCGGTCCAGTCATATAAAAAATGGGCCAGCGTCCCTGCAACCAGCACGAAAAGGACTCCGATTATGGTATAGCGCTTCAATAGTCTCATAAAAAACACCTCTCGGAAAAGTATATGCAATACAAAAGAAGCTATGCGAATGAATCCGGCGGCAATCGCCTCCGGAATCCATGAAACCATGAAATTTCGTTATGGTTGAAGCCTGGTGGATTTTGTGATAAGGTAAACTTAGGAAATATTACGTGACGTTGGACGGAGCGTCAGTATGGTTCATCCGCCAAAGGGCTGTCTGTCAGGCGGCAGAATGTGAGGAGAAATGTACATAGGAGATTTGCATATCCACTCCAGATATTCCAGGGCTACCAGCAAAGACTGTACCCCGGAGCATCTGGATTTGTGGGCAAGGAAAAAAGGGATCCATATCGTGGGCACAGGTGACTTCACCCACCCGGCCTGGCGGGAAGAGCTGAAAGAGAAGCTGGAACCGGCGGAGGACGGCCTGTACGTGCTGAAGAGGGAATACCGAATCGGGGGAGCGGGGGAGAGCGGCATGCAGCCCCGATTCGTGGTCACCGGGGAAATCAGCTCCATCTATAAAAAGGGAGACCGGGTGCGCAAAGTCCACAGCCTCTTGCTCCTGCCTGGGCTGGAGGCCGCGGAGACGTTTTCCAGGCGGCTGGAGCTGATCGGGAACATCCATTCTGACGGTCGGCCCATCCTGGGGATTCCCTGCAGGGATCTGCTGGAAATCATGCTGGAGACCTGCCCGGAGGGAATCTATGTGCCCGCCCACATCTGGACGCCCCATTTCTCCCTGTTCGGGGCCTTTTCGGGCTTTGAGACAATAGAAGAGTGCTTCGAAGACCTGACGCCCCATATCCATGCCCTGGAGACAGGGCTTTCCTCCGACCCGCCCATGAACTGGCGGGTGGCCGCGCTGGACAGATTCCACCTGATATCCAACTCCGATGCCCATTCCCCGGCCAAGCTGGGCAGGGAGGCCAATCTCTTCGACATGGAGCTCTCTTTCCAGGGGCTGGCAGGGGCTGTCCAGAAGGGGAAAGGCCTGGCGGGCACCATCGAATTCTTCCCGGAGGAGGGAAAGTACCATTTTGACGGGCACAGGAAATGCGGGCTGTGCATCAGTCCTCAGGAGACGGCCAAGTACGGTGGGAGATGTCCTGTGTGCGGGAAGAAGATTACCATAGGCGTTCTGAACCGGATAGAGCAACTGGCGGACGCGGACAGGGAGGAGGGCTTCATCCTGCCCGAGGGGCGGCCTTTCGAGAGCCTGGTGCCGCTGCCCGAGGTGATCGGGGCTTCCATGGGGATTTCCGCCGCAGGGAAAAAGGCTGTGGAGACCTATGAGCGGATGATAGGGAATCTGGGGCCAGAGTTCGCCATCCTGCGGGAGGTTCCGGTGGAGGACATCCGCAAGGCGGCAGGGCCTCTGGTGGCCGAGGGCATCAGGCGGCTGCGGGAGGGAAAGGTGGAGCGCACGCCGGGCTTTGACGGGGAGTATGGAAAAATTGGGCTGCTGACCCCGGAGGACATCAGCAGCCTGGAGGGGCAGATGTCATTCTTTACCGCCCAGGAGCTGCGGGCCATGGAGAAAGGGCATCAGGAGCGGAACCCCGAAACGGATATGGCCCACAAAGGTTCGGATATGGGAGAGCAGGCAGGAGGCAAGCGGTATCGGGAAATGCCAGAGGAGACGGATGCCTCTGGCAGGCAGGATTCAGAACTGCCAGGAGAGACAGACACTTTTGGCAGGCAGGATTCTGAATTACCAGGAAAGACAGATGTCCCTGGCAGGCGGAATCCGGATCTGTCAGGAGAGGCACAGGCATCAGACAGGCAGAATATGGAACTATCAGGAGAGGCAGCCGGCCCAGGCGATTCAAAAGCAGAAGCAGGCAGCCGGTCTGCCGGTCTCAATCCCCGCCAGCAGGAGGCCGTGGAGCGGATAGCGCCCAGCGTGGCAGTCATCGCCGGGCCAGGCGCGGGCAAGACCAGGACATTGACTTACAGGCTGCGCTATCTGCTGGAGAAGCGAGGAATCGCCCTGGAGGAAATCACTGCGGTGACATTCACCAACAAAGCGGCAGAGGAGCTGCGGGCCAGGATGGAAGCCGAATCCGCCGTCAGGGAGGGCCAGCCGGGTCCGCTTTCCGGGAACCGCAAGGGCAGGAGGGCAACGGACATACAGATTGGCACTTTCCACGCCATCTGCAGCCGCTTCCTGCAGGAGTCGGGGCTTTCCTTTGTGGTGGCGGACGAGGGCCTGCAGATGGAGCTTGCGGAGAGAGCGCTCCGGGAATTTGACGGCAAAGAATCCCCGGGGAAACTCCTGCAGGAGCTGTCAAAGGAGAAGAATGGCCTGTATGATGACAGCGAGCCCGCTGACCGAAAGAATCCACGCATATACGAATACTATCAAAAGCTGCTCCGCCAGGCCGGAGCGCTGGACTATGACGACCTTTTGCTGGAAACCCTGCGCCTCCTGGAAGAGCTGCCAGAGGAAGCGCCGGAGCGCCGCTGTTTCTCCTACCTGCTCATCGACGAGTTCCAGGACATCAACCCGCTCCAGTACCGCCTGGTAAGGGAATGGAGCCGGGGCGGCAAAGAGCTCTTCGTCATCGGGGATCCGGATCAGTCCATCTACGGCTTCCGCGGCTGCGACCCGAAAGTCTTCTCCAGGCTGGGGGGAGAGCGCCTGGACCTTGTGCCCATCCGCCTGGAGGAAAACTACCGTTCTGCCCCGCCCATCCTGAACGCCGCCCTTGGGCTGATTTCCCACAACCCAGGTCGGCCGCGCAGGATGAAAGCCATGGCGGGACATGCGGAGCGTCCCGCGCCACCTGTGCGCATCGTCTCCGCGGAAGATGAGCGCAGAGAGGCGATTTTCGTAGCCAAGGAAATCACCCGCCAGATTGGCGGCATCGACATGCTGGACACCGATAGGAACAGCGCCGGGGAGAACCGTGCGGTGAGGGGATTTTCCGATATGGCAGTGCTCTATCGAACCCACAGGCAGGCGGCTCTCCTGGAAAAATGCCTCAGACAGGAGGGAATCCCCTATGTGGTGGCAGGGCGGGAGGACTTCCTGCGGGAGCGTGAGGTGCGGGCAGCCCTGTACTTTTTCCGCCACGTCCTGTATCCCGGCGAAGAAGCATCTGAGGCGCTCTGCCACAGGCTCCTGAGCCCGGCCCTGGGAGAGGGCCTGGAGGAGAGGATTGGTCTGCTTGTGGAAAAATACCGTAAAAAGGTGAGGAAATCCCGCCCTGTAAAGCTTCTGGAGGAGTGGAGCGGGGACGTGCGGCCCGAGAATCCGGACAATATGAAAAAACTGACAGATA
Organism: uncultured Acetatifactor sp.; assembly: GCF_948601915.1. Lineage (NCBI taxonomy): Bacteria > Bacillati > Bacillota > Clostridia > Lachnospirales > Lachnospiraceae > Acetatifactor > uncultured Acetatifactor sp. The sequence goes on from NZ_CAPDXS010000228.1 coordinate 3,949, forward strand.
TGTCAGTCCTTTACCCCACCATGGAGGGCTTTCTCCAGACCCTTTCCTTTGGCGAGGACGGGGACGTAAGGAGGAACGGCGGCAGGAAGTTCACGGCGGACGCGGTGACGCTGATGACGCTCCATGGCTCCAAGGGGCTGGAATTCCCCGTAGTGTTCCTGTACGGCATGGACAAGGGGCGCTTCCCGCTGGAATTCGGCGGAGACGGGACAGATATGGAGGAAGAGCGGCGCCTGTGCTACGTGGGCATGACCAGGGCAAGGGAGGAACTGATTCTGGTGGGCGGAAAGGAAAGCTCCCCGTTCCTGCAGGAGCTCCCCACAGGATGCGTCAGCCGGGAGCAGGCGGAGAAAGAGGAAGAGGTACAGGCCGTACAGATGAGCCTGTTCGATTTGATGTGACAATTCTTCCAGGTAGAAATTTTTTGCAATTAGTATTGATTTATTTGTTTTTTTATGATAAATTAGAAAAAGTTTATGCGTCCCTTGCCGCCGGGTAAGGGGTTAAGCGTCAGGCTTTCTATCGTTAGGCCATTGAAGATAGAAAGTGCTGGCGTTATTTTTTGTTCAGGAGGGTGAATATATGGAACAACCATCTTGTATTCGGGAATTTTCCCGGTATACTGTTTTAAGCGTTTTGGGAACGTTGGGCGTATCCTGCTACATTTTGGCAGACACATTCTTTGTTTCCAAAGGATTAGGCACAAGCGGGCTGGCAGCGTTAAATATTGCTATTCCGGCATATAATTTTATTCATGGTACAGGGTTAATGATTGGCATGGGCGGGGCAACAAAATTTTCTGTCTGCAAAAGTCAGGGGAATCAAATGTTAGTAGACAAAATTTATACAAATACCATATATCTTGCCGTTTTGTTTTCAATCGCATTTATGCTGCCTGGTTTTTTCTGCCCAAGACAGTTGGCTTTTGTGTTAGGTGCAGATATGACGATACTGGAAATGACAGCTGTTTATTTACGGTGGCTGTTGCTTTTTTCTCCGGCTTTTATTCTGAATGATGTGCTGCTTTGTTTTGTGCGGAATGACGCAAATCCGCAGCTTGCCATGTGTGCAATGCTTATTGGAAGTTTTTTTAATGTGATAATGGATTATATTTTTATTTT
>NZ_CAPDXS010000229.1:0-4976 GCF_948601915.1 uncultured Acetatifactor sp.
CCCCGCCGGGTCCTAAGATTGTACTACAGATACCTGGCAACCGGGCAGGTGGCGTTTTCAAAAAATCGTGAGGTTAATGTCAACAAAACCTACGAATGGGCCATCAAGACGCTCTATTTCTCAGCAAAACGGTTCTCGCTGAGGGCCACATACGACATGATGCTGGTGCAAAAATGCACGGATTCGAGTGGGAAACTGGTTGAAAATATCCCGTCCTGGTCAAGTTTCCGCAACTATTTTTATAGCCGTAACTATCACAAACAGCCTCGAAAATTGATTGCTCGGTCTGGCCTGACGAACTATCAGCGCAATGAGCGCCCGGTCTTTGGTTCGTCATCGGACTGGAGAAGCGTTCCAGGTAGCTATCAAATGGACGCTACCCAGGCGGATATTTACCTGGTCTCCCGACAGGACAGGAGCAAGGTAATCGGGCGACCGTACATCTATCTGGCGGTGGATACGGCAACACAGCTCATTGCAGACATTTACGTTGGTTTGGAGTGCGATGAGTCCGCCGTGGTGCTCTGTCTCGCCAATGCGGCTCAGGATAAGGTCAAATTTTGTCGAGAGTGTGGCGTTGAGATTCAGTCGCTTCCTCCCTTCAGGCCGGACGGAAAGGGGCTGGTTGAGAAATCTTTCGATCTCATTCAGCAACGATACAAGCCGCTTTTGAGAAGGAAGGGTGTCATCGAACCAGACGCTCAGGAGCGTTGGTCAACGGATTACCGAAGCCAGAGCGTGCTGAATCTGGATGAATTTACGCAAATTGTGATCCATTGTGTACTATACATCAACTCTGGACGCATCCTTTCAGATGCAGTAACCCAGGCCCAGAAGTGGCTCGACTCAGATGCTTCCCTGCTGGATGTCCCGTATGAGGAACTATACCTGATGTCGCTCCCGCGCGAGACTGCTAAATTGACCCGAAAAGGGCTGCGGATTAACGGATTGCTGTATGTCCCGATGGACATGGATGGTTTAACGTTGGACAAGACCTACAACGCAGCTTTCTCCCGTTCTGATCTCAGCTGTGTCTACGTCCTTCTGGATGACTGCTCGTTCAAGCCCTGCTGGTTGTCCCCTAACCAGTCCCAGTACAGCGGCCTATCTCAACCGGAGGCCAGTGCTCTGAAACAGCATGAGCGAAAACAGCGCAGTACAGCCAGGAGACAGGAGGTCGCCGCCAGCGTGGAGAGCATCCAGAGCATCCGCCAGATTGTCCGGGACGCCTCTGCTGTCGGCTCTGAGAAACCCAAGCAGGATGGGAAAGTCATCAATGAGAATCGCTCAGGGGAAAGAGGGTTACTGACATGAGAATGTATAATGCCAAGACCTGTCAAGAAAGAAGACCGGAAGGGAGGTGCAGCAAATGACTAAGAAATTCACCTTTTCAACACCATCTTGTCTCAGCTGTCAGTACCGGCTAATTGTAGGTGGTTCTGTCTCTGAAACCCGCTACTGCACAGGCTTTGAGAAAAAGAAACCCCGGAGATTTCGCAAGTCAGATCCCAGAATCAAGCCCCCCAAATGGTGTCCCAGGCGGCTCTCCCCTCCGATCTGCCGCATCTATGGATTTGTGGACAAAAACAGCGAACTCATGGAGTTTATGCTGCGGAATGAATTAGGGCATATCCATCCATCGCCGCACCACTACACGCTGCGGATGGAGGTCCCGCTGGGGATAACGGCGAAAGAATTCTTCGCAGAAACACAGAAAGAGTATCTTGAGAACATCCTCCCGCCGCAGGTGCAAGTGGAAACCGGTGAGATTATCGAAATCGATGATGGTTTCCGGCCCTATTGCTTTTATGTGGACAGCTTTGCCAGTGTCACGCCTCTTGCATATTTTGAGATAAAAGCACCAAATCAGGACTAAAACTGGGAAGGAGGACACAAAAATGCGGAAATATCCACCAAATGAATCCTGTTGCGGTGCTGTCTATGACAACGCCCCGGCTGACAATCCCTTCCTTGCGGCCTTGCCGGAGATGCTGCCCCGGGACGAATTTCTGTCTACTATCCGCAGCACCCCCGGCCTTCCTCATGATCTCCCTCGGATGTCCCCCGAGGAACGGAGACAGAGCCTCCCCATGCTGGCCTCCCTTTTTGTCCCACTCGACTATATGTACGCTGTCTACGATCAGCTTTACCGAGCCATCCGGGAGACTTATACAACAAGAACTGCTATGGAGGAAATCCGTCAAATCAACGCTCTATTCTGCGGAAAGGAGAACATTTCCTATGCTACGCAAGCTGCTTCCGGCTCTGTCCTGGGAGTGCCGGGAATTGGCAAGACCTCCACCATCCGGCGGGCTTTGGAAACCATGCCCCAGGTTATTGAACACACCGAATACATGGGACAGCCATTTTACTGCAAACAGGTCCTATACTTACGGATTGAGTGTCCATCCGACTGCTCAGTCAAAACCCTAGCACTTAACCTGTTATCCGCACTGGACAGAGCGATTGGTTCGGACTACCTGCATCAGTTGATCTCCCTCCGCTCCATCGCAGCCTCTGCTGTTGCCACCCAGGTCAAGATCCTCTGCATGACCCATCATGTGGGCCTGCTGCTGGTGGACGAAATTCAGAATGCAGTAGAGACAGCCCAGCGTAATCGGCAAATCAAGCCGCTGCTGAAGTTTTTGGTTGAGCTGACCAACGACACAGCCACCGCCGTCTATTTTGTCGGCACCCCTGCGGCAGAGCAATTATTCACGAGTCAAGAACACTTGAAACGCAGAACAAGAGGAATTCGCCTGTTACCGCTGAAACCGGACGGGACATATAGAAGATTCCTTGAACAACTATGTCCCTATCAATTAACCCCTCAACAAGCCCCTCTGACGGAAAAGTTGGCAAATAAGCTCTTTGACTACTCCGGCGGTATTCCGGCTTACATTGTCAAAATCTTTCAGGAAACACAGGCCCAAGCACTTCTCCTTGGACAGGCCCGGATGGACGAAAGAGTGATGCAGAGGGCGATTGACATCCTGGCGATCAAGGTTCCCAAAACGTATTCGGGTGGAACATATTTGTCGGATTTCGATGTTGGCGATGCTGAGAACGTTCCCAGCCAATCCTCTGAGGAAATCCCACGGGAAGTCCCCGAGGAGGTTCCAGAGGAGTCCCCAGAGTCGATCCCCAGGCTTTATACCAACCAGCGAGGGCGTCGGGCGGCATCCAGGGATGCGCAGGACTTGGTGGCGGTGTTCGCTGGGGGTAATGATCTCTTGTATTTCTTTAAGGAAAATCATCTTTTGGAGGAGTGGCCTGCGTCATGCTGACATTCTTCCCGACGCCCTATGAGGATGAGCTTTGGTACGGTATCATCACACGGTATCATATCCGTTCTGGCAACACCTACTGGAAGTACACCATTCAGGAATTGTTCCCGGAAATAAAGGGGTATCCCCGCCTTGGCGATACAATGCCAAACACCTCCATGCAGATCATAGCCGCCCAGCTGCCAGAGAATGTTTTATCTCTGCGGGACTGCGCTTTGCGGCATTCTCTGTTTCCATTTCGGATGCGTTTTCAGCCTTTGGAAAAGAAGCGGGAGTACCTACAAGAATTCCTGGATGGGGAAAATATGCAGCCAAAATTTCTGTTTACGACCAAGAGAAATGGGGCAGAGATGCCTTTACGTTCCTGCCCACAGTGTGCGGTTGAGGATGTAAAGCAGTATGGCGAACCCTACTGGCACACGGAGCATCAGATCGCTTCCCTGCCGCTTTGCCCCAAGCACCTGTGCCGGCTCGTTCCTCTTCCCCGGCAGAACACGATGTCAATCGGGCAGCAGCTTATCCTGCCGCCGAAAAACCTACCGGATGCTGTTTTTGCAGCTACGGAGACAGAATACTCGCTGACAGAGGCGCTACATTATATGTACACTCTGCCCTATGAAACGAGCCCCAACCTGCTATCGGAAAATCTCTCCACGACGATTGAGAACGCTGGTTTCCTGGAGGATGGCAACATCCTGCGGCAGTCCTGGGATGTTCAGCGGCTCTATACAGCACTGACAGAACGCTTTGGCGCTGATATCGTGGTCAGATGCTTTGGCAAACACATCACAAAAGCCCACGCACGGCGGCTAAGGAGGTATGAAATCTATTCAACAGAAGAATACGCTTTGCTGGCTGTCCTTCTGGACATCCCTCCCCTGGCGTTTTTCTCGGGCATAGCTCTCCCGCTGGAGCTTGACATGAAGATGCGGGAGTTGGCGTGCCAGGGGCAGGTCTACACGAAGGCGAGGGCTGCACAGCTTCTTGAAATCCGTGAGGATCAGCTGCTGCCCTATGCCAAAAGATTCGGCATTCGTCCCTTCTGGGTGCAGAGCGGCAAGCCCTGCGCGGATGACAAACGGCAGACCTACTCCGTGGAGATCCGCCTTTCCGCGCAGGAAAAGGAAGAGCTGGATGCGTACATGGCTGCTCACAATATGGATGTGTACGGTCATGCTTTGCGTTACTTTATGCAAAAAAATATTGGTGACTGGAAAAACAATCACACAAACGAGAGGAGTTTTAACAATGAAAACTGAAACAAAAGAAAAAGTCGCCTTTTTGGCAGCAAGTCTTTTTGACCTGGCGGAGATGACGGAGTCTGATTTGTCAAGCGTCGTCGAAGTGGTCGGTACCGATGCTATCCAGGAACTTATAGGGATGGATCACCTTCGGTACGAGTGCAGCTATGATCGCATGGCAGAGGAAATTTGCAGCTACATCGACTGGGACCCCATGCTGGTCATGACCGGGTGGACAGATGAGGACCTGTCCAGAATCGGTCAGCTGATTGCCGATCTGGTGGAGGGCGACTCTCCGGCAGATGATGATGCCGCAGAGTCTTTGGCTGCCATTTTGACGTGGGATGGGCTTGGGGCCTGGATTGCGTGTAATGATGGGGAGATGCCAACATGAGAGTCGGGCGAATGAAATTCAATCCGGACAATAATCGCTATGGCATCTGGTGGG
>NZ_CAPDXS010000230.1:0-2388 GCF_948601915.1 uncultured Acetatifactor sp.
ATTATTTTAAACCCCATTTTTTCATAAAATGCTTCTTTTCCTTTTACTGCAATCAACTGTATGCTGGAACGTCCGCCTATTGGTGTAGCCTTTTCAACATATTCAATTATCATATTGACAATTTTATTGCCGACACCCTGTCTCTGATGATTCGGGTGTACCACAATATCAGCTATCATATAGTACACTCCGTCACCTATCAATCTCCCCATTCCGATAGTCTGATCATCGTCAACTGCTATTATCGTGTATAGACTATTGTCAAGAGCTTTTTGTGTCTGCTCTTTTGAATAAGGCAACCACTCAACGCTTTCCCTTAGCTTACGATAATCCTCATAGCCTAACGCATTTTCTTTATATTCCATGTGCTTTTCCTCCAACAATCATTTTACTGTTGTCGTATCCCCCACCAAGTATCGGAATTCATTGGTTGGCTTACAAATTCAAATATAGCACATCTCCCCGCCGAAAACAATCACGCTCTATATCCGTTCCGACTATCCGTCTGCACTACTGCGGCAACACATTTCGTATTGAAAAATAGATAGGATTAAAGTATAATGACAAAAGATTTTGCAAGGAATCCCGGCAGGGGAGATTGAGGAGATATGCTACATTTAGCCATATGTGACGATGACAAAAGATTCCTGGATTATCTGTCCGGGGAGATTGAGAGCTGGGCAGTGCAGGGAGGGCATTCCGGGGCGGACGGGGAGACCTGCAGCGTGGAGCGGTATCCCTGCGCGGATGCCTTTCTGTTCGCGTGGGAAGAGAGGAAAGATACAGATATCCTTCTCCTGGACATCGAGATGCCCGGGACGGACGGCATGGCGCTGGCCAGGAAGCTGCGGCAGATGGGAGATTACGTCAGCATCATCTTCGTGACAGGCAATCCGGATTTCGCGCTGGAGGGGTACGACCTGGAGGCCGTGTCCTATATCGTGAAGCCTGTGAAAAGGCAGAGACTGTGGGCTGCGCTGGACAGAGCCAGGGAGCGCATCGCCCACAGGGCGGCAATCATCGTAGCGCTGTTCGGCGGGGAAGTGGAGAAGGTGTACCTGTCGGATATCTGCTGCCTGGAGGGCGACGGGCATGACTGCATCCTCTGGAAGAGAGACAGGGAGAAACTGATCTGCAGATCCGGAATCCGACAGATGGAGCAGAAACTGATGGAAGATATGAGCCTCCGGGACTCCTTTTTCAAGCCACACAGATCCTACTGCGTCAACCTGGAGCATGTGGAGCGGATCGGGAAGAAAGAAATCCGAATGGACAACCGGATGACGATTCCCATCGCCAGGGGAAAATGGGAAGAGCTGAACCGGGTCTATATGGCGTATTTCCGAAGGCAGAGCTTTTGAGGCAGGACCATATGTCGATTTTGGAAAAATGCAGCAAGGCGCATGGGATAAGGCATCGGACTTTGGAGGGGTGGTAAGAGCTGCTGAAAAGTCTGGCCGAGCAGGGTAAGATAGAATCTACAGGAAGTACAAAGGGCAAGATGTATAGAAAGTGCTGAAAGAAATGGCATGGGGAACGCGGGGGATAAATCCCCTGAGGGGAAGTACGATGCTGCGACTGGGAATCTGGCTGATTTGGCTGGCATTATATCAATATTATATAGAGCAGATCTGCGACCTGCAAAAAGGGAAGATAAAGCGGATCGCCCTGTGGGGAATCACAGGAGGAACGGCGCTGGCCGTGGGAATCGCGCCCCTGGCTGTGCCTATGGGCGCGTCAGCCGCAAGATGGCTGACGGCTGTAGGCTGGCTGGTCATCGTGCTGGTCTTCTTTTTATATGTGCTGTTCTATGATGGGGCCCCTTTCAGGCAGCAGTGGCGGAAAGCGCTGGCTCCGGGCTGCATGCTGGTGCCTGCGGCGCTGGCGGAGTCCCCGGTTTCGCTTGTGTCAGTCAATGGGGCGGTCATGGCGGCTTTTCTGCTGCTGTTGGCATATGCGGAGGGAAGAGGGGACTTCCGCGGCAGGGAAGCTATTTATGGAAAAGGAGAGGCCTGTGGGAAGGAAGGCTCCTGCGGGCGTTTCCGAAACATCCGGAGCTTCCGGATATGGAGCGGCCCGGCGTACCTTGCCGTCTATGGCATTCTGAGCCTGTATCTGTGGAAGAGCAGGGAGACCGCGGACATGGAACTGCTGCTTGGCGTCATTGCGGTGGAGCTGCTTTTCTTCCTGTCACTGGAGGGTACGTCTTCCTCCTACCGCCATGGCTTTGAAGCCCAGACAGAGCGTTTCCAGCGGGACATCCTGAGCCATCAGTATGAGGAAGTGAAGGAAATCTATCTGAACATGCGGGGCTGGCGGCATGACTACCACAACCATCTCCAGGTGATGAAAGCCCAGATTAGATCGGAAGAGCACACGTCTGAACTC
>NZ_CAPDXS010000230.1:2398-4859 GCF_948601915.1 uncultured Acetatifactor sp.
ATTGCCGCAGGGCAGATGGAGGAGATGAAGGGATATCTGGATGAGCTGGAGCAGAACCTGGAGGACGTGGATACCTACGTGAAGTCCGGCAACCTGATGACAGATGCCATCCTCAACAGCAAGCTGTCCCTGGCAGAGAAAAGGGACATACCTGTGAACTGCAGGGCCATTTTGCCCCAGGAGCTGTCCATAGAGGATGTGGATCTGTGCGTGATGCTGGGGAACCTGCTGGACAATGCCCTGGAGGCCTGTGAAAAGATTCCCCGGGAGCAGCGGTTCCTGCGCATCTACATGGTGGTGAACAAAGCCCAGCTCTATATCTCCATCCAGAATTCCGCCAAAGAGGAGCTGGACTTCAACGAGAGGAACTACATTTCCACCAAGCGGGGGAACCATGGGCTGGGCATGAAGCGGGTCAAGGCGCTGGCGGACAAATATGAAGGATATCTGACCCTGGCCAATGAGCCGGGCATCTTCGCCGCGGAAGTGACGCTGCCTTTGTAGGGGCATGTCTCCGATGCTCTTCTACATGCCGTTTTCCATGGGATTGCAGAGTCGTCACCAGCCCTTCTGTGCAATTCGCGCTTCAAAATGAACAATTCGTGCGGAAATCCTCCTTTTGGGGGATTTTTTGCTTAAACTAATACCATCATCCATGAGCAAGGCTGTCATGTATTACCTGTGCCCATGGCATGGATTCGAAAAAGAGGGAGGAAAACATCGCAGGAAAGCTATGAACAGAAAGAAAAAGAACACTACAGAAGAAAACGAAAAATGCTATCCCCTGTGGGACAATGGCATAACCGCCTATGCCTGGTTCGGGCGAATCAAGGGAAAAAGGTATCTGGCGGCAACAGGAGCGGATATCTGTCTGTCCGTGATACAGCCTTTCGCGGCCATGGCTCTGCCCAGCGCAGTGGTCTATCTGCTGGGAAGCGGCTGGCGGCCGGAAGTCATCTTCCTGTCCCTGGCGGGATATGTGCTGCTGTTGCAGGCACTGCAGATTTCCCAGGTCTATCTGGCGAATGTTGTTCAAATTGCGAGATTCCTGTTCCGTGGGCAGTTGGGGCCGGAGCTCTTTGAAGCCTGCCTGACAGTGGATTTTCAGGAGTTGGAGAGCGCAAAGGGACAGCAGAAGCTGGAAGGGGCCAGGGGAAATATCTATTACGGCAGCGATATGGGAATTGAAGCGTATCTCAGGGCGTATGAGAAGGCTGCCGTCGCGCTGGTGAGCCTGGTAATCTATTCGGTCATTATCGGCAGGATGAACTTCTGGCTGCTTCTGCTCCTGTTCGCGGTGGCGGGAGGGATTATGGCTGTGAACATCTATGCGGATCGCAGGGGGGCAAGGCATGAGGAGCGCTATATCAAGGTCAGCCAGGGATATGAGTATCTGAAACGGGAGATTCTGGTTCCGGCAAACGGCAAGGATATCAGACTATATCGCATGTGGAAATGGTTTCAGGAAGAATTCAGGAAGATGACGGACGAACTGACCTACTGGGCAGGCAAGCAGAGGAGCTGCTCCATCAACGCTTCGTTTTTCGAGCGGTTCCTGGCAGGGGGCAGAGATTTGCTGATTTACGGTTACCTGATCAGCCAGATGGCTTTGGGTAAGATGAATCTGTCCGCATTTCTGCTCTGCGTTGGAATCGTGGGAAGCTTCGGCGGCTGGATGAGTTCCCTGACAGGAGCCTTTACTGAAATACTGAGAAACAATCGATATATGAACCGCTACCGGGATTTCCTGGAACTGGCGGGAAGAAGGCCTGGGCATGAGGGTCAGGCAGCGGACATCCCGGCGGAGCATCCGGGGGAAGCCCATGAGATTCGCCTGGAGCATGTATCCTTCCGTTATGAAGGGAACATGGAATGCCCTGAAGGAGGGGATTCCAGAGAGGACGCGATCCACGACCTGACGCTGACCATCCGGCCCGGCGAGAAAATCGCTCTGGTGGGGATGAACGGCGCCGGAAAATCCACATTGATCAAGCTGATCTGCGGATTGTACCGGCCCACTTCCGGGAAGCTGTATCTGGACGGGCGGGACGTGTCCCTGTTCTCACCGGAAGAGTACAGGAAAGAGTTCGCGGTGGTGTTCCAGGAGGTGTTCGCCTTTTCTTTCCCGCTGGCGGACAATGTCTCCTGCAGAGCCGCGGCGGATACTGACGGCGGACGGCTGGAGCAGAGCCTGAAAGATGCAGGGCTGTGGGACAGGGTGCAGGAGCTTCCGGGAAAGGGAGAGACCTACCTGAACAAGGATCTGGACGCGGCAGGCGTGACCCTGTCAGGCGGGGAACTCCAGCGGCTGATGCTGGCGAGAGCCCTTTACAAGGGAGCGCCTGTAGTCATCCTGGACGAGCCCACCGCGGCGCTTGACCCAATCGCGGAGAGCCGCCTGTACGATAAGGAACTGTCGCAAAATAAAATGTACTATTTGAATCCACGTATTACATAGTTC
>NZ_CAPDXS010000231.1:0-4810 GCF_948601915.1 uncultured Acetatifactor sp.
CCCTTGATGGTATGCATGGTCCGGAATATCTCGTTGATGCTGTCCTCGTCAAAGCAGTCCGCATCCTTCTGTTCCAGAACAGTCTCCTGAAGCTGCTCCAGCAGCTGACCGTTCTCGAACAGATACATGTCCAGCATGCTTTCTGTGTTAAAATCTCCCGCCATATCTATCTCCTTTCCTGGGTGCGCAGGCAGCGCACTTTAATCTCTTAGCTGCCGATCAGATCAGGTTCAGCTTCTTCATCGCCTGCTCGAACCGCTCCTGATCGATGGGCTTTCCGGAGTATATGGTACACCCCAGCTCAAACGCCATCTTCACGTTCTTCTCCTCGTTCAGGGCAGTGGTCATGATGACCTTCACTGCCTTGTCCGCCGGAATGTTCCTCTCCTTCTCCAGATTGCGGATGCCCATCAGCGCCTGATACCCGTCCATCACGGGCATCATGATGTCAAGGCAGACCAGGTCGTAGGGCTCCTTGTCCTCCAGGGCCATCAGAAACGCGTCCACGGCCTCCATGCCGTCCACCGTCACATCACACTCACCGTACTTCGCAAGAAAGCTTGCCATAAATTTCCTTGTCGCGAAATCATCCTCCGCCAGCAGAATCTTCATGTCTTTTCTCCTTTACATTTTATTCAATAACGCGTATGTCCTCTGGGCGATGTCCGTCAGCTTCTCCTGATATTCCACCGCCCCCAGGTCATATGCGACCTTCGGCATCCCATAGACCACGCAGGTGGATTCGTCCTGCCCGATCGTCCTGGCCCCCGCCTTGCGCATGGCCAGCAGCCCCTTCGCGCCGTCTCCGCCCATCCCCGTCAGGATGATGCCCACCGCGTCAGGCCCCGCCGCCTTGGCCACGGAGTCGAACAGCACCTCCACGGAGGGACAGTGCCCGTTCACCCTGGGCCCGGGCTTGATCTCCACCTGGTAGCTCCCGCCCACCTTCACCAGCCTCATGTGCCTGTCGCCTCCGGGGGCTATCAGCATATGTCCGGGCAGCACCCTGTCCCCGGTCTCCGCCTCCTTGACGCGGATCTGGCACTCATCGTCCAGCCTCTTGGCGTACATCTGCGTGAATCCCGGCGGCATGTGCTGTACACAGACGATTCCCGGAATGTCCGTGCCGAACTGCCGCACCACGGCGGAGGTGGCCTCCGTCCCCCCCGTGGAGGCGCCGATCGCCACCACCAGATTCCTGCCCTTTACAGCCATTCGCTCCGGGTTCGCGTGGTTCAGCATCACCGATTTCTTGATATTGCTGATCCTGGCGCTGGAGGCTATCTTTATCTTTACCAGGAGCTCGTTGCGGACGAAGTCCTCCAGCTGCTTCCTGCTGGACACCGCGGGCTTGGCCACGAAGTCCACCGCCCCCGCGTTCATGGCGTCGAACACCTTGTCGCTCAGGGAGCTGATCACCACCACGGGAAGCGGGTACTGGGGCATGAGCTTTCGCAGGAACTCGATCCCGTTCATCCTGGGCAGCTCGATGTCCAGCGTCATCACATCCGGCTTCAGGGCCAGGATCGCGTCCCTGGCCTCAAAGGGATCCCTGGCCGTCCCCACCACCTGTATCGCCGGATCCCTGCCCAGATTCTGGACCAGCAGTTCCCGGAACACGATGGAATCATCCACTATCAAAACCTTAATCGGCAGCATATATCACCCTGTCCCCCTCTTTGCTTTTCTATCCCAATTTATTATCCCTATTATCTGTTCCAGCTTCTGTCCCCCGGCCCTGGCTCATTTCCGGAAAATGGAGGGCTGAATAATCTGGAACGGCGTACTGTTCCTGTCGATGGTCTCCGTGGTCCCGATGAACAGATAGCCCCCGGGCTCCAGCGCGTCATAGACCTTCTGCACCAGCTCCCGCTTCGTCTTGTCGTCGAAATATATCATCACGTTCCGCAGGAATATGGTATGCATTTTCCGCCGGAAGGGGAACGGATCCATGAGGTTGAACTGCCGGAAGATGACCTCGTCCTTCAGCTCCTGCTTCACCTGATACTGGGTGCCTCCCGCAAGCTTATGGAAGAACTTCTTCCTCCAGTGCTCCGGGATATTCTTGAGCTGTTCGTCCGAGTAGATTCCCGCCATGGCTTTCTGCAGCACCTTGGTGGAGATATCCGTGGCCAGCACCTTGGTATCCCACTGGCTGTGCTCCATCCCGAAGAAGTCCGTCAGCACCATGGCTATCATATAGGGCTCCTCCCCGGAGGAAGCCGCGCCGCACCAGATCCGCAGATCCTTCCTCGCCGCCTCCTTCTGGCGCAGCCAGGGGAGCACCTGGCTCTTGAAGAAGTCGAAATGTTCGAATTCCCGCATGAAATATGTATGATTGGTGGTGAGGAAGTTCACCAGCATCTTCTCCTGATTGCCTGTGGTATCATGCTCCACAGCGTTCATGAATTCATCGAATGTCTTCCAGCCGCCCCTCTTAATATAATTCTCCAGCCGCCCGTTTACAATGACCTTTTTCTGGTAAAGGTCGATTCCGTAGCGCTGCTTCATATGAGAGGCGATCCGTATAAATTCCTCATCCTTGATCACAGTTCATCCCACCTCCTGCCCCGTGGCCTGCACGGGCGCTCATATTCTTATACTACATAACGCTGAATACTGCCTGATGTGCAGCATAATATTGCTGTACGTCAACGAATCTATATCCGTCCTCCCGCCTCAGCATAACTGACGGGATATCTTGCGGCATATCCGGAAAATATCCGGATTGAACTTTATCCCCGCCTCCCCCTCCAGGATCCGGAAGGCCTCTTCCCTGCTGTAGTGCTTCTTGTCCGTCAGGGCACAGTAGGCCTGCACGATGGATACGATCTGCGCCGCCAGGGGAATGGCCTCCCCCGCAAGCCCCTCAGGATATCCGCTGCCGTCCCAGTTCTCATGATGGTAATGGGCGATGTCCACGGCCATGCGGACAAAGTCATTGTAGTCGCTGCCCACATGCAGGTCGCCCAGGAGCTTGGCGCCGATGGTTGTATGGGTCTGCACAATCGCCATCTCCCCCGCGTCCAGGGCCTCCGCCTTGCGCAAAAGCTCCAGCGGGATTCCGATATTGCCGATGTCGCAGAGCGGCGCCGCCAGCTCCACGGTATCGATGCAGGCATCGGAAATCTTATCCTCGAACAGCGGGGAAAGCTGCATCCCCTGGGCCAGGATCCTACAGTTCTCCTTCAGGCGCTCTATATGCGCCCCCCGGTAACAGGAATTCCTGGCGGCGATTCCCGCCAGGGCGTATAGTACGTCCTTCTTCTCCTGCTCGATTTGCTTCAGCTGCTCGCTCAGGGAGGCGTGGAGCCTGTGGTTCATCTCCTCCAGCTCCCTGCTGGCCTCATAGAGGCGCAGGTGCACCCCCACCCTGGCCTGCACTACCTCCGGCACAAAGGGCTTCGTGATGTAGTCAGCCCCGCCCAGCGAAAAGCCCTCAATGATATCTTTCGGATTATCGTATGCGGAAATGAAGATAATCGGGATATTTTTTGTCTTTTTATCGTTCTTCAATGCCCTGCACAGCTCATAGCCGTCCATTCCCGGCATGGAGATGTCGGACAGGATCAGCCGGGGGCGTGCCTCCCCAATCAGCCGCAGCGCCTCTTCCCCGCTGGCCGCCGCCACGGGACGGCAGCCCATGTCCTGAATGATCTCCTCCAGGATGCATCTGTTCGCTTCCAGATCGTCCACAATGAGAATCCTGGCCGCGCCTTTGTCCGCATGCTCCATCCCCGGCACCTCCCTGCCTGCAGCCTCCCTGCTCTTCCTCAAATGTCAGACGCCGCGTCCGCGTCCCGGGCGGCCCCGCCCTGACCCAGGCTGCTCTGGTACAGCCTGTCGAATTCCGCGGCCGTCTTCTCGTAGTCCCCCTTCTGGATCGCCATCTTGAGCCTCAGGGCCAGGCGCCTGATGTCCGGCGGCGCGTCCGCGGTGAGCTGCCTCACCGTCTCCATGAACATCTCCGCCTTCTCCAGGTTCTCCATCTCCACGCTCAGGATCAGCTTCGACAGGTTCTTCTTCAGCGCTTCCCTGTTGGCGGGAGTGCCGTAACGCTTCAGCGCCTGGCCGTCCTCCTCATCGGCATCTGTATGGGCCATGCCGGAAAACGCTGCTTCAACATCGTCCGCAGGGACACTGGGGGCCGTCTCCTCCCCGCAGTCCTCCACCCATATGGAGAATGAAAAGCTGCTGCCGCCGCCCTTCCTGCTCTCCACGTCGATGCCGCCTCCCATGAGCTCCACCAGCTGCCTGCAGATGTTCAGGCCAAGGCCTGTGCCGCCGTACTTCCTGGAGATGGAGGCGTCCACCTGGGAGAAGCTCTGGAACAGCTTATCCCGATCCTCCTCGGCGATGCCGATCCCCGTATCCGATACGATGAAGAAGATTTCCGCCTTGTCGCCCACCCTGGCGGTGAGCAGCGCCTGGACGGTGATTTTGCCCACCGCGGTGAATTTCAGGGCATTGGACAGAAGATTGTTCAGAATCTGCACGATGCGCAGTTCGTCCCCCACCACATACTCCGGCACCTGGGGCGATACGGTCAGGAAGAAATCCAGCCCCTTCTCGGTGATTCTGCTGATGTGTTGGGCCTTCACGTAATCCAGCATATTTCGAAAATGGAATTTCCGAAGCTCCAGGGTGAACTTCCCCGCCTCCAGCTTGGAAAAATCCAGGATATTGTCGATGATTTTGTTCATGTCGCCGCAGCAGCGCTCTATGAGCTGCAGGGCCTTCTCGGTGCGCCCCTCCTCCAGGGGCCCGCCCAGGAGCTCCCTGACATTGCCCAGGATGCCGTTCACAGGCG
>NZ_CAPDXS010000232.1:0-4783 GCF_948601915.1 uncultured Acetatifactor sp.
CGCCCTTTTGGATTGGAATATTCAGGGTCGCATTGCTGTTCATTTGTCAAGGTGCCTTGCCGTCTTCATCAGCGGCAACTTTGATAGGATATCACAGCCTTCCGCTTTTGTCAACAACTTTTTTAAAACTTTTTTCTTTTTCCAATCTTTCAGATTGGCTGCTGCCTTTCTGTCCGGCAACGAAATATACTATACCACCTTCCCCGCCACTTGTCAACAATAATTTTTCCTTTTTTTTACTTTTTTCAACAATTTATTTTTATAAAGCAAAAACGCCTGTTTCCAGACGTTCCTGCCAACTGTCACTCACCGCTTGTCAACTGAATTGTGTGAGATTTTGATTCATTTTTTAAGTGAAGCGTCACGGAGGAAATCGATTCCGCCGTATCAGCGTCCACCATGACTATCAGTACCGCCTCAGCGCTGGCTCCCGCCGGCAGGGTGTCCGCATAGAAGGCCATGTCATTGGGCAGCATCGTCGAAAGCGCCCTCCCGGCCCGTCCTCCGTCCACCGAAATCCTGTATGCCGTCTGGGAGGAAAGCAGATCCACACTCGTCTCCTGCTCCAGGGTATTCGTGAGGGAGAACTTGAGCACCAGCAGCTTTTTCCCCTCCGTAGCCGTGACGGCAAAATAGTCGCTGTCGGCCGGATAGCTGTCGCAGATCTCCTGCCCCGCGAAGCTCAGGGCGACCCCCTCCGGAAGCCCCATCACCTCTTCCGCGCTGTATGAGGGTTCCTCTATGGACTGCCCTTCATCCGTAACTACCTCTCCCGAGGCATCCACTACAGGCGTATCGTCCACCGGATCCATGCCTACTGTCTCTTCCGGGGAGCGCGTCGGAACGGGCGCCTGCTCATCCATCTCCTCCACCGGCGGCAGATCCATGAGCCTGCTGCCATGTCCCACGTCATATTTCACCATCGTATAGGCCACATACTCCCCTATGGCGCGCATCTCTTCCTCGCTCACGTCCGGAATCTGGTTCTCCGCGCACCCGCTCAGTCCCAACATTGCCAGAATCAATACTGTCATCACGCTCTTCTTATGCTTCATCCTGTCTCTTCCTCACCCTAATCCGGATTGCGCCTCCGCCTCCGGTTCTCTATTTCATCATACAACATATCTCTTCCCACGACAAGACAAAAATATTGTCAGGCGCTTTTTTGGTATATGGAATATTTATCCGCATCGCTCTTGCGGCAGCTCACCCTGATCCATACGCCGTCCTCCCTGTACTCCTGCTCCAGCACAGTGGCGTTTTCCATGAAATAGGAAACGATGCCCCCTTTGTCATAGGGTAGGAGGAAGGCTGCCTCCACCCTGTCCGCATAGACGCATTCCTTGATCATCTCCACCAGCTCCTCCATGCCGCAGCCCAGGGATGCCGCCATATGGATCTGCCCGCCGTTCACCCTGGGGAGCTCCGGCATGCCGCACTTGTCGGCTTTGTTATAGACCACGATCTGGGGGATGTCCCCTGCCTCCAGCTCCTTCAAGGTCTCCGCAGTCACCTCCATGTGCTGCCTGTAATGCTCGTCGGAGAAATCCACCACCTGAATCAGCAGGTCGGCGTACTTCACCTCCTCCAGGGTGGAACGGAACGCCTTCACCAGCCCATGGGGCAGCTTATCGATGAAGCCCACCGTATCCGACAGGAAAAAGGGGATGTTCTCGTCCTTTCTGGGATTGATGCAGCGCACATTGGTGTCCAGAGTGGCAAAGAGCATGTCCTTCTCCAGCACTGTCTTTTTCTCGGCATATCCGTTTTCCGTATTGTCCCCGTACAGATCCACCATGCGGTTCATGATCGTGGATTTGCCGGCATTCGTATAGCCCACCAGCGCCACCTTGGGGATGGGCGACTGGCTGCGCTTCTTGCGCATGGTCTGTCTGGCTCCGGCTATCTCGTCCAGGTCTTTCCGCAGCTCGCTGATCCGGTGCTCGATTTTCCGCCTGTCCAGCTCCAGCTTGGTCTCACCGGCTCCCCTGTTGCTCAAGGAGCCCCCTGTGGTGCCCCCCTGTCTGCTCAGATTTTCCCGCATCCCCACCAGCCTGGGCAGGAAGTACTGGAGCCTGGCGGTCTCCACCTGGAGCTTCGCCTCCTTGGTCTGGGCCCGGATGGCGAAGATGTCCAGGATCAGGTTGGTCCTGTCCAGCACAGGCAGCCCCAGCTCCCGGCCAAGGTTGCGCACCTGGGAGGGGGAAAGGGCATTGTCGAAGACCACCTCTTCGGCCTCGCACTGCCCTGCATATTCCCGCACCTCCTCCACCTTGCCGGTGCCGATGTAAAAGGCCTTGTTCACGGCCGGCATGCGCTGGACGATGATTCCCAGCACCTGCTTATATGCCGCCTCCGCCAGGCTCTTCAGCTCTTCCATGGAATGGTCGAAGTCCTGCTCCTTCCCTGTATCCAGGCCTACCAGCAATACCTTGGTATAATTGATTTCTTCCATATTCGTATATCCCTCCCTCTCCGCACGCTCCGCGCCGTAAAGTGCAGCCACCCGGAAAGCCTGCCTTTTCAGACCTTAGCTCCGCTCGTTTCCGTCCAGCTCAAACCAGAAAAGCACACCATTATTATAGTTCTCTACACCGTATTTCTGGTTCATGGATTCCATGATTGCCTTCACGATGGACAGGCCTACGCCGCTGCCTCCGTACTCCCTGGTCCTGGCCTTGTCCACCTTGTAGAATTTCTCCCAGAGATGGGGGACGGATTCCTCGGGGATGGGCTGTCCCGTGTTGAACACGCCTATCCGCACCTTGCCCTCCCGCTGCTCCAGAGAGACGACGATCAATTTATCGCTGTTCCCCGCCACTGCCCGGCAATGGTTCACCGCATTGGAAAAATAGTTCATGAAGACTTCCTCGGTCTTGTACACATCGCCCCATGCGTAGACGGGCCCGTATTCCTCCATGCGCACCGTTATCTCATTCTGTCTGGTGAGGATTCCGGCGGACTGTACATAATTCTTCACCAGAGCGGCCACGTCGAAACGCTCCATGGCCACCACGTCGTTGCCGAACTCCAGTTGGTTCAGGGTCAGCAGCTTCTTTACCATATTGTTCATCCTGGAGGCCTCGTCCACGATGACCTCGCAGTAGAAGCTGCGGCTCTCCGGATCGTCGTTGACTCCCTCGGACAATCCTTCCGCATAGCCCTGTATCAGCGCGATGGGCGTCTTCAGCTCATGGGAGACATTGGCCAGGAACTCCCGGCGCATGGCGTCTATCTGCTCCTTCCTCTCGATGTCCTTCTGGAGCTCATTGTTGGCTGTCTTCAGTTCCGAAATGGAGCGTTCCAGGGAGGCGGAAAGCTTGTTGATGTTCTCTCCCAACAGCCCTATCTCGTTGCTGGCCCCGCCCTCATACTTTGCCTCGAAATCAAGGTGCACCATTTTCTCCGATATGCGGTTCAGCTCCAGGATCGGCTTCGTGATCTTCGTGGAGACGAACCAGATGATGACGCCCCCTGCCAGCGTGGCCACCATGCCCATATAGGCCAGGAACCGGTTGGCGATCTTCGCGCTCTCCCGTATGCTCTCAAGCGGCGTGTGCATGATAAAGGATATGCCTGTGCTCAGTCTGCCGTACATTTCCAGGAAGTCCTTTCCTTCTGTGTGCAGCTGCTGTACCACATAGCCGTCCCCTTCTTCGATTATCTCCACCTCATCGGTGAAAAAGCCGAAGATATATGCGGTCAGCCGTTTCTCAAGCTCTTCTCCGCCGTTGATTGAGGCATACTTCAGCCGGGAATTGGCATCCATCACATAGACCGTGATATTGTATATGCCGCAGACATCGTTCAGCTCCTTGCGGAAGGCCTCCGTGCTGTAGGTATCGCTGTTGGCTGCCTGCTGGATTTTATGGTATGCCTCGTAGATGACTTCCGTCCTGCTCCTGATATAATACTGCCCCAGAAACAGATTGTTCATCAGCCAGCACAAAAAGATAGTGCCCGCCATCAGCCCGATGAAGATCAGCGCCAGCTGCCGCCTGATGGAATGTGTCATTGCTTGTCCTCTTCCAGTTTATAGCCCATGCCCCAAATGGTCTTGATCAGATCGCCCTTCTCCCCCATCTTGCTGCGGAGCTTCTTCACATGGGTGTCGATGGTGCGGGCGTCCCCGAAATAGTCATAGTTCCATACATTGTTCAGTATCCGCTCCCTGGAGAGGGCGATTCCCCGGTTCTCCAGGAAATAGGCCAGAAGCTCGAATTCCTTGAAGCTTAAGTCCACCGGCCTGCCGTCTATGGTCACCTGATGGGCGGCCTTGTCCATCAGGATGCCGCCGCAGCTCACGATCTCCTCATTGGCCGTCTGGTTGGTGCGGCGCAGGATCGCCTCTATCCTGGCCACCAGTATCTTCGGGCTGAAGGGCTTGGTCACATATTCGTCCACCCCCAGCTGGAAGCCCTGGAGCTCGTCCTGCTCGTCCGCCCTGGCCGTCAGCATGATGATGGGCACCTTGGAATAGGCGCGGACTTCCCTGCACACCTGCCAGCCGTCCATCTTCGGCATCATGACGTCCAGGACGATCAGGGCGATGTCCTTCTCCTTGAAGAAAATGTCCAGCGCCGCCTCTCCGTCCCCGGCTTCGATGACGTCATAGCCGCTCTTAGCCAGGAAGTCCTTCACCAGCTTGCGCATCCTGCTCTCATCGTCCACCACCAGTATCTTCAAACGCTCCATTTCCCCACGACCTTTCTCACCGTCATTTTGCAGTTCTCCTGCCAGGATTTATCATAACATAAAAATATGTCGAATCTGTGAAAGTCCG